>SFMP01000001.1 GCA_004554395.1 Myxococcales bacterium
GGCTGCGCTATGTGCTCACTATCGTTGCGCGCATACGCTCCGCATTGATTCGTCGCCTATGCCCGTTGGGCATACGTCGCCGGCTGCGCTATGTGCTCACTATCGTTGCGCGCATACGCTCCGCCTTTATTCGTCGCCTATGCCCTGCGGGCATACGTCGCCGGCTCCGCTATGTGCTCACTATCGTTGCGCGCATACGCCCGGCTTTTCTCCGTTCCTCTTCGCATCCGCCTTTGTCGACAAATCCTATCTCTTCCCAGCTTTTTTCCCATTTTTACTCGCACTCACACATGTGGCGAAGCGTGTCGTAGCGATGTAAACGCATTTCTATATTCAATACAAAGGCTAAGGCGATTGCGGCAGAACTCGGGCGCAAAATGAAATAAAAATGATCTTTTCATAGCGACAATTCTTCGCTAAAAGGCGCCGTTCTTTGGGCGGCTAAGAGGTGCGCTTATGTGTGTCTCTATCGCCTTTTGTTCCACCCGATTTGGGAGGTCGTATGTGTAGGAAGCTCGTCAAATTATTCGGTCCTCGCCGCACGCTGCGCTGTCTGCGTAGTGCTGCGATGCGTCGCAATCTGTCTATCGTCTTTGGGCGCAACGTGCGCAAAACCCCGGCAAAAACATTATGGGTGCCCATCCCCATATTCTGACTTCGGAGTAGTAATGGAAGAGAGTAAGAAGATCATTCAAATAAAAAACGTCGTCAAAAACTTCGATGATACAGTTGTCCTCAAGGGCGTTTCGCTCGATATATACGACAACGAATTTGTCACCCTTCTAGGCCCATCGGGGTGTGGAAAGACGACTTTATTGCGCATTCTCGGTGGATTTGTCGATCCGTCGTCGGGCGAAGTCTTGTTTAACAACGAAGACATTCTCAGCCTCCCACCCTATAAGCGCGATATCAATACGGTATTCCAAAAATACGCACTATTCCCGCATCTCAACGTCTACGATAACGTCGCCTTCGGTCTCAAACTCAAAAAAATGCCCAAAGACGTCATCGACCGAAAAGTGCGCCGAATGCTCAAACTCGTCAATCTCGACGATTACGGCAAGCGCAACATCAATGAGATGTCGGGGGGGCAACAACAGCGCATTGCCATTGCGCGCGCACTCGTCAACGAGCCTACCGTCCTCCTCCTCGACGAACCACTCGCCGCACTCGACCTCAAGCTCCGAAAAGAGATGCAAATCGAGCTCAAGCGCATTCAACAAGAAGTTGGTATTACGTTTATATTCGTCACGCACGATCAAGAAGAAGCTCTCACGATGTCCGACAAAATCGTCGTCATGAATAACGGCGAAATTCAACAAGTTGGAACACCGACCGATATATATAATGAACCGGCAAATCAATTCGTTGCAAACTTCATCGGCGAAACGAATATCATCGACGGCACGATCGTCGACGGCCATACAGTCCGCTTCGAAGATAAGAATTTTCCGTGCAATGCGGCAAAATCATACGATGCCGGTGCACTCGTCGACGTCGTCATTCGCCCAGAAGACCTCGACGTCGTTCCGCGCGAACAAGGCATGCTCAAAGGCATTGTCAAGAGCCAAGTCTTTCGCGGCATCTTCTACGATACACTCGTCGAAACGCGCCTTGGCACCTCGATTACCGTCAAAATGCACGTCTCCGAAGACAAGCCCGTCTTCAATCAAGAGGCAAATGAAAAGATCAGTGCAAACAGCTTCTTTCTCGACTCCGACGACGTCGCCGAACTCGACGACGCTCGCATTATCGATTTGGCATCGGCCGAGGCTTGGAACAGCGAAGACGATTCGCCCGTCTCGATTAAAGAAGTACAATCCGACATCGCTAAAGAAGATGGCAAATATCACGTCACTTTTAAAACGGCTGCCGGCACGATGATTACCGTCGAAGCAAACGTCGTTCACGCCAACCGAAAAGAAAGCACGCTGTTCAAAGAAGAAATCTATGCCATGAATTTCTTCGTCAAAACCGACGACATTCGCGATTCGATGGCGCTCGACACCGATTTGCGCACGTGGGCAAACGCCTCGGCTTGGTCTCTCGAAGACGGTGCCTCGGTCGCCATCGACCAAGTCAAATACGACTTCGATTGGGAAAATATTACACCAGGCGAGTATGATATAACGTTTGCAACCGAAGGGTATCAATATAAGGTTTCGACGACGAAAGAACTCCCCGAGGGCAGTGAAGTCGGTCTCATCTTCGACCCCGAAGATATTCACCTCATGGATCGGGAGGTTACACCAGGATGAAAATGAACGCCTTTCGCATCATGACGTATCCATATATCGCATGGATTACTGCCATGATCGTCATCCCGATGATCCTCATCTTGTTCTATGCTTTTACGATCGAGGGCAATGACGTCGTTAGTATTAAATTCTCGCTCGAAAACTTTACGCGATTTGTCACCGATACGACGTTTTTGCGCGTCGTCGGTAAATCGCTTTGGATCGCCTTCTTGACGACGATCATCAGCATTATCATGGGCTATCCTATCGCCTATATCATATCGAAAGCGCGCGGAAACCATGGCATCATATTGATATTATTGCTCACGCTCCCGACTTGGATCAACATGCTCGTGCGGACTTATGCATGGATGGGCATTCTCCAAGAAGGCGGCATGTTGTCGAAATTATTGGCATTCTTGGGCTTCCCTGGGGTTTCGTTGTTATATACCGACTTTGCCGTCACTTTGGGCATGGTATATAACTTTTTGCCATTTATGATATTGCAGATTCATACGTCGCTGGCGAAGATGGACAACAGCCTGCTCGAGGCGGCGGCCGACCTGGGCGCGAGCCGCTTTCAGAGCTTTTGGCGCGTCACATTCCCGCTTTCATTGCCCGGCGTCGTCAGCGGCATCACGCTCGTCTTCTTGCCTGCCGTCAGCTCGTTCTTCATTCCAAAGCTCTTGGGCGGCGGCCAATACGTCCTCGTCGGGAACGTCATCGAAAGTCAATTTTTGACCGCTGGCGACTGGAACTTCGGTTCGGCAATATCACTCATCATGGCTGTTGTCATTATTTTCTCGATGTGGTTGACGCGAAAAATCGACGTCCAACCTGGGAAGGAGGCTTAGACGATGAATAAACGCTCCCGATTCTGGTCGATCTTGTCGAAGACGCTCATCGGCCTCGCCTTGCTCTTCTTCTATTTGCCCATCTTCTATATCATCGTCTTTTCGTTTAACGGAAAGCGTTCGCTTACCGTCCTCGACGGCTTTTCGCTCCAATGGTACGAAAAGATGTTCAACGATCCGACGATGATGAGTTCGATTTGGTACACGATTATCATCGCCGTCATCTCGACGATCGTGGCGACGATTTTTGGCACGATTACGGCTATTGGGCTTTCAAAAAGCGGTAAATTCTTGCGAAAAGCAACCGAACGCGTCAATGAATTGCCCGTCATGAACCCCGATATCGTCACGGCGATTAGCCTGTTAATGCTCTTTTCGGCCCTCGCCGTGACAAAAGGCTTCGTGACAATGTTATTGGCGCATATCATGTTTTGTACGCCATTTGTCATATTGTCGATTATGCCAAAATTGCGCACGCTCGATCCAAACCTCACCGATGCCGCTCTCGACCTCGGGTGCACGCCGTTTCAAACGATGACCAAAGTCATCATTCCGCAGATCAAACCGAGTATTATTGCCGGCGCTCTCATCGCTTTTACGATGAGTTTTGACGATTTCGTCATTTCATATTTCGTGACGGGTAATGGCGTACAAAATATTTCTATCCTCGTCTATACGATGTCGAAGCGCATTAATCCATCGATTAACGCACTCTCGTCGATCGTTATCCTCATCATTACAGTCGCGTTGATTGCTGCAAATCTCATTCCGATTATTCGCCGCAAGGCGTTTAAATCGAAACAGACGCAGTAGATACTTTGTCGATATTTTTTCGGTATCGAGGCAATGGCGAATCGATGCGAATGGGCAGCGCGAGCGATGGGGCAGTGATGCGATGAAATGCGCACAGCGCAGGCGGATTGGGCGCCCAAATGCGACGCGTATTGAGCCCTCCCGTAGGGCGGGCGAGATAGCGGCGCCGCGTAGGCGTATTGAGCTCTTGCCGCCTTGGGCGGCAAGAGCGAGATAGCCGGAGCCACTGGCGTATCGGCTTTGCCGATAGCCAGTGCCCCAAAAAGCACCCGTCTAGGCGCATCGCGCGATCGACGTGCTCGGGCGATGGCGATTTGCCATGGTAAACGATAAAAAATAGTTTCAAATTTTGATAAATTGCGTATGATTGCAACGATCGTGCATAGTTGCCTATGCCGATAAGTGGGGTGTTGACGGATGCGCATTTGTCGGCGCACAAAGCGTTTTGGAGGTAACAATGAAAAGTGGAACGTTTTTTAAGGTCACAACAGTTTTGGTTGGCATGGGACTCGCGTTGTGTTTTGCAACGGCGTGTTCGAAAAAAGCCGACCAGAGCGCGGCGATTGAAAAGTATGGATCGAATACCCTCAAAATATATCTCCCTGGTGAGTATACAAGCGAAACATTGATTCCTAACTTTGAAAAGCAGTTTGGCGTCAAAGTCATCGTCGAGTTGTTCGATAGCAATGAAATGATGTATGCAAAGGTGCAAGCGGGCGATAAATACGACGTGCTCATCCCGTCCGATTATATGATCGAACGACTGCTGGCGCAAAAGTTATTGCAACCGCTCGACAAATCGGTCATGACCAATATGAAAGAACTCGACAAGGCCGTGTTGAATCTGTCGTTCGACCCTGATAATACGTATTCTATGCCGTATTTTTGGGGCAATGTCGGGCTGGTTTATAATAAAACAAAGGTCGACCCGAAAGTCATTGCCGAGCAAGGCTATGACATCTTGCTCAACACCGATTATGCCGGGCAAATCTATTGGTACGACTCCGAACGCGATAGTTTCATGGTGGCGCTCAAAGCACTTGGCTTCTCGATGAATTCCGAAAGCAAAGATGAAATCAACAAAGCATACGATTGGTTGCTCAAGATGAACGACACGATGAAACCGACGTATGTCACCGATGAAGTCATCGATAATATGTCGAATGGTTTGAAAAATATTGCCATCGTATATTCTGGCGACGCCGCATTTATATTAAATGAAAACAAAGATATGGATTATATTGCCCCGATGCAGGGCACAAACGTCTGGTATGACTCGATGGTGATTCCCGCAAATGCCGAGAACCCGAAGCTCGCCAATGAATTCATCAATTACGTCATGTCGTATAAAGCGTCGTATGGCAATAGCGAGGCCGTTGGCTATGCCTCGCCGAACGCGCGAGTTTTGACGGAGATGAAGGCGCCGGGCGCGATTTACGAGCACAATCGGGCGTATTTGCCGCGAGCGGGGTTCGAGAAAGATGAAATCTTCCACGATAACGAGACGATTCGCGCGATGATTTCGGAGCTTTGGATCAAGGTAAAGGCGCATTAGCGTAAAGAAAACGCACGTTGCGCAAAGAAAAGCCGCGTAGTTGTGTATGGTGGGGGGCAAGTCCCCCCAGTTCTTTTTCGATATTATGCGCATCTACTGCGTCAGCGTCGCCACTCAGACGGCGGAAACGTACGAATTCCCATCACCGAGCATGTGATGGATGGTATTCACAAGCCTCGCGCTGTATTTTTAAGCATTTGAATATTGTAGAAATATCCTGTATGCTGGAAGGTGTTTCGTTTTCTCAAACGCTTTGGAGGTGATATGAAACGCAGACATTTGTTGGCATTGACGTTTAGTTTAGCTGGTATGGCACTCGTCGCATGCAATAGCGATACGATTTCGGGTGTCATCGGTGGAGGTGATCAAAGTGGTGTGACGCGCTGTGAGTCGAACGACGACTGCACAGATGCGAAGCGACCGATTTGTTCGAGCAAAGGAGTGTGCATCGCCGACAAGACGAAGCCCGAGTGCGTGACGAACGACGATTGTGAGAACGCCGACAAGCCCGAGTGTAGTGATGTTGGGACGTGTGTGGCCAAGGGCACGAAGCTCGAATGCAAGAGCGATGTCGATTGTGAAAACGCCGACAAGCCCGTCTGTAGCGTCGTCGGCACGTGTGTAGCCAAGGGATTCGAACCCGATTGCCGAGCCGATGCTGATTGTGTGGATTCTGACAAGCCCGTGTGCAGTGCCGTTGGCACGTGTGTGGCCAAGGGCACGAAGCTCGAATGCTCGCGCGATGCCGATTGCGAGAGCGCCGATAGACCCGTTTGTAGCATGGTCGGAACGTGTATTGCTCGCGGTGCGAAACTCGAGTGCACGAAAAACGACGATTGCACCGACCCGAAGAAGAACGTTTGCAATGAGGCAGGGAAATGCGTCGCTCCGGGGAGCGATGCGAAGTGCAAGCGCAGCGAAGATTGCAAAGAAGGCCAATATTGTTCGGGGGGCGTTTGCATCGACGAAGTCGATTGCTCGATGCTCGATAGCGATAACGATACGATAGCCGACATCTACGAAGGCCGCAATTTCGAAGACGATTCACAAAGTCTCGATACCGACGGCGACGGCGTCCCCGATTATCTCGACCTCGATAGCGATGGCGATACGATTCCCGATAGCATCGAAGGCGGCACAAGTGGCTGTTCGGGGGCGGTTCCCGTCGATAGCGACAGCGATGGCGAGCCCGATTTTCAAGATAGCGACAGCGATGGCAATGGCATTCCCGATTCGTTCGAAGGATGCCGCAACGCAGACTTTGCCTACAATGCCGAAACCGGCAAATGGCCCGAGCCTAAAGACGTCTATCCCGACTTCAAGAAGAATCCTGAGCTCATTTGCAACAAACCCATCGATAGCGATGGCGACGGCGTGCCCGATTTCCAAGACATCGATAACGATGGCGACAATCTCACCGATACCGAAGAAATTTCGGGTGTCTCGTTTTCGGCTGGAGAAATTGAGCGTGGCACGTTTTTCGTCAATTGCGATGGCAATGGCAAGCGCGAAATACCGCTAGGCACCCCAGCGGCACCTATCGATTGCGATGGCGATACGGTTCCCGATTATGTGGATACCGATAGCGATGGCGATACGATTCCCGATATCGTCGAAGGGAAGCAAAACAAAACGGGGGTTTATGCCCGTTATTCCGTCGACGCCGATGGCGATGCGATTCCCGATTCGTATGAAGGTTGCCACCTCGAGGAGCTTTTTATTCAAGCCGATGGCACTTGGCCGAAACCCGACAAGAATAATCCCGCACACATTTGCAAAGATCCCGTCGATACCGATGGCGACAGTCACCACGACTACATCGATCTCGATAGTGATGGCGATGGCTTGCCCGATGCCTTTGAGTTTGCCAATCGACATCTGGGATATAATCATTTGCTCAAAGATAGTGATAACGATGGCGCCGACGACCTCGTCGAATTTGGTGCCGGCACGAACCCTGGCGACAAAGAGGATAACCCAAAGACGCGCGGCAATTTCGTATTTCTCGCGCCATACGACAAAGAAACGACACCGCACCGAGAAACGCTTAGCTTCGAAACGGCAATTCAAACGGTCGATATATATTTCTCGTTCGACCAAAGCGGTTCTATGAATGGTCATATTAGAACATTGCAAAATAATTTGCCCAAAATGCTCCAAGATCTACAATGCGAAGATCTCGGCGTCGCTTGCAATGAAAATAAGGAGTGCGCTGGTTTAAAAGAGAATGTCGAGGTGATATGTAGCGAAAAGGGAAGATGTATTGTTTCGCCCAAAGTCGGATCCGATGGAAAGGGGTGCTTCTCTGATATGTGGACTGGTATCGGTTGGTGGGGGGATATAAATAGGTTCAGCAATGCTAGTTCGCTGTCTGAAGGGTCTGCCGCAACTGTTGCAGCTTTGAAAAGCGTTCCTAACCTTGGCTCAAGTGAGAACTCCATCCAGCCTGCTATATGCGCCTTGTACGGAACGCAGTATGGTTGCGGTAATCCAAATTGTTATACAGGTTCTGATCGCTTTGGTTGTGTAGGGTATCGCAAAGGGGCGATTAAGCTCTACGTTCAAGCAGGAGATGAGGATAATGCTGAATATGGTAATCCTAGGGATTTTACCATAAAGAACGCCTCGAAATGGGCGACAATGGTCAAGAACGAAAAAGTTCGATATGTCGGATTATGGGGATCGGATTATGCTCTTCATTATGGTATTAAACAATTTGCTTGTTTTGCCGAGGCGTGTCCCAAACCGCCTTGTGCCGCGAATTGCAATAATCCAACACAAGCAGAAATTGATAACATGTATGTTGTGGAAATTTCTGGTACTAACATCCATACAGTGACAAAGGACACGTTACGCGAGCTCGCCAAAGAAAAAGAAATTGAAATCACGACCGAGGTCGTCGATATCGATCCGGGGGCTTCGAAACTCGTCGAAAAGCTCGAACTCAATATGTCGGGGCAAACTGTTCATAATCGCATTTGTACGAAAATCGATGCCAGTAAAGTCACGATAGAGAATTATCCGACGATTCACGATCTACGCCCCGGAACGAGTGTTTGCTTCGACGTCATCCCCGTTCAAAACCAGAAGGTCATCAAGCCCGTGAGCGAACCCAAAGTCTACAAAGCTCGCGTCAACGTCTTGGGCGACGGATCGGTCTTGAACTCGGGCATTGCGTATTTCTTAGTCCCTGGCGAGATCGAGCAAGAAATCGTCAACTAACGCCTTTTGCCTCGCCCGATGCCCCATCGCCGTTTGGATTGAACGGCGATGGCGTCGTTTGCCCCATTTTGGCGCACGTCGCCGAGATGGGGCTTTTTTGCTTTTGCAGTACGCCGTCGATATATGGTAAAATGGCGCGCCGTTGTGGCATTTTGCCAAATGGGTTTGTTTTGTATAGCAGGAAGTGGGCTCATGGATACAAGTCATCGTTGGTTGGTTAAGGAAGGTCCCGATCGCCGTCGTGCTGTGATAGAAGCGCTCGTAGCAGGCCGCGAGTGGCGTAGCATACTCGTCGGTTTTCCTGGTGTGAATGAAGTCTCCAATGGGCTCGATTTGCGAGGCATAGACTTGAGCGCACTCGACCTACGCCAAGCCCAATTGGAACGCGCAAGGCTCGATTCCGCCAATCTTCGAGGCGCCAATCTCAACGGCGTATCGCTCAAATATGCATCGTTTCGCGAAGCGGCGATGGGCGATGCCGATTTGGCTGGCGCCGACCTTACGGGCGCCGATTTCCAAGCTGCGAATCTCGACCATGCCAATCTCGAAGGCGTCGCCGCTCGTGGTACGCGCTTTAGCAATGCATCGCTCGTCGGCGTCAACATGGCTCACGCCTTTATTTCGGGGGCCGATTTCCGAAATAGCCTCATCAATGGCGCGGTCTTTACCGAAGCCAATGCAAACTTTGCCTCGTTCGCTTGCGTCCAAGCGCAGAAATTGCGAGGTTCGGGGGCTTCGTTCAAGAAATCGAATTGGTTTAAGTCGAATGTTTCGGGGGCAGATTTTGGCAATGCCGCGCTCACGGAGTCGGATTTTTCGTTTGCCGTGTGCAAAAAGGCAAACTTTGCACACGCCGAATTATCGCGTTCGAAGCTCAAAGAAGCCGATTTGACCGAAGCCGTGCTCGATTTCGTGACGGCGCAATCGACGACGTTTGCCATGTCGGTTTTATCGGGCACGTCGTTCGTTGGGGCCGTGCTCGACGAAACGAATTTCAACAATACTTATGCGCCATCGCCGGCGTGCTTTACGCGCATCCAAGCCGAACACGCCTTCTTCATGAATACGCGTTTGTCGCGGTCGGCTTTCGATCAAGCCGTTCTCGTTCGTGCGCTGTTTTGCGAGTCCGATTTGAGCGATGTCGATTTTCGTGGCGCAGATTTTTCACAGGCAAATTTGCAAAAGGCGAATATGCGAAGGTGCAAACTCGATCGTACGCGATTCGACAAATCGCTATTGTCGGGGGCGAATTTATGCGAAGCCGTGCTCGATGGCGCCGTCTTCGTTCAAACGCCGCTCGAACCGTCGATTTTACAAGGCGCAAACGTCGACAATTGCACGTTCTCCGAGATCAATCGCGAAACCGTCGAGGCTAGCGCCGTCACGGGCGATCCCCTCTACGAAGCATAGGTGGCATTGTGGCGGCAAATCAAGTTGAAAAAAATGCCATCCGCTTGCACAAATACCTCCAAGAACGCGGAAAGTTCTTCGATAAATCGTGGCGTCAACGCATTCGCAAACTCCTCGCCGATACCTACGAAGCGATGAATGCAAAGCCGATCGACGGCAATCGTTGCCGCGCGGTATCCGATCAAATCGAAGCCGAATTGGCTGTGCTCGACCAGATGTCGTTCGACGATATGCCCGAAATATCGGTCAAGAAGTCGTCCGATAAATCGAAAACGCGCACGACGAAGAAAAGATCCGCCCAACAATCGCCATCGCATTCCGACGAGTCATCGGAGCCACGAGTGTTGGCGCCATCGCCGGCAAATGCCGACGATTCTTCGTCGTCGGAGATGGTCGTAGATTCGTCGCTTTTATCGACAAATGGCGATCGAGGCGATGTCGTAGAAGACTGCGATAAAACGGATCGAGAAGCTGTTGTCGATTCGACCGCCGATAGCCGAGACGATGGGGTAGGGCAAACGAATACCGTTGCCGATGCCGCCGATTCGATCGGATTGTTCGATCTCATTCACGTCGAGATCCGTTGTCTCATCAAGATTCGCGCCGTCGTCAGGCCGCCGTTTATCGGCAAATTCGTCGAGTTTGCCGAAGACTTTGCGCAAAAGCGCGAATCGCGCATCGAGGCATTTATCGCCGTTTTGTCGCCATCGACCGATGAATTGAGCAATAAAATGGAAGTCGAAGTCGGTTATGACGACGATCTCATCCCCAATATGCCCGGATTCGATCTCGTCTTGCATCCGAAGAAAAAGAAACGATAAACCATCGCTGGCATTTGCGCACGCCCAAATGCGTGCAGGTTGTGTGTTATGAATCAATGGAAGATTGGCTTGGGCATTTGTATATGCCTTTGTATGGCATCTTGTTCGAGCCTCGAATTGGGGTGGCGTGCGCAAAAAAAAGGCGATTTTGCCGAGGCACAAAACCAATCGATCATCGCCCTGAGCCGTGAGCCCAAAAATCCCGATGTCTATCGCCTCATCGCTTCGACGGCTTTGTCGAAAGGCGAATTCGATCGAGCCGCTAAAGCCGCCGAGTTTGCGCGATCTCTCGATGGCGGTAGCGCCAAAACCGAACGATTGCTGCGGCGCATTTATCGCCAAAAATCGAGCCACGCCGATCTATGCGAAGCCGGCAATCGGCTTTCACAAAAGCGATATGGCATCGATGACGGCGAATTGGAATCGTTCGATAAATCATACAAAGCATTGGCACCGAGCGAAAAGGCGTATGGATGTTTGCGCGTCTTGCAAGACTACGGCCAAACTCCGACCGATGGCGACGATACGAAAGTCGCCTATATCCATTCGTCGATTCAAAAAGGGAAAATTCAAGAAGCCATTCGCGTCGTCGAAACGCTCGATAGCCGCTCCCTCTATATGATCGAAAAAGCTCGAATCGCTTTTATGACTCAAGAACGCGACGAGGCAAAGAAACTATTAAATGCCTATGTCGACGGACAATTTGGCGATGGATCGGTGTCGCAATCTCAAGAAGATATCGTGACATTCGATAAATCGGGCAATGTCGTCAAATTGTCGCCACAGCAAATGCGCATCGATTCGGCATTATCGATCTATGAAGATTACAATGCATGGGGCGATGCCGCCGATCTCATGGGCAAGAGCGATATATATATATATAGCATTCGTCGAGTCATTGCCCTGAAGCGTTGTCTTCGCACGTCCGAGGCTAACGAAGTTCTCGATGCCTATATGGCCAGCGCAAAGCGCACTTCTTCGGAGCTTGCAAAAGATATCGAAGAATTATTGACTTATGGATATGGCGATGACGCTTGGCGCGTCTACGAAACGCATATCGATGCCGATTTTACCGTCGATGACCGATTGGCGATTGCGTCGCTATTCGAAGAAAATGCTTTGTCGTCGATGTCGGTTCAGATTGTTCAACAAATCGTCGAAGATAATTCTTCAAATGCCGATGTTATCAAAAAAGTATTCATCTGGTATCGCGATCGCGGCTACGATGCCAAAGCCCTCGCCGCGAGCGATGTGCTCGTCGAATTGCACCAAATCGACGACGAATGGATGGCGTATCGGCTCGAAGCAATGGTCAACAGTCGCGCGACGACCCAATTCCAAACCGAATCCCGACAGTGGATCGAATCGCGATCACGCGATAAAAATGAAGCTCGCCGTGTCGTGGCAAAGCTCGAGAAAAAGCGAAAGCAATATAAAGCCGTTGTCGAGTTATTAGACGTACTCGAACGCGATAAAGCACTCCGAGACGCCGACGTCGATCTCTATATCGATACGCTCTATCAACTCAGAGAATATGACAAACTCGATACTATGTTGACGCGTTATCGAGCCGATATCGATCGACAAAGACGTGCGCAATATTTTGAAAGTTCAGAGGCCGAAGTTTATTATAAAAAGAGCCTCGATCCTTTGCTCTCCGGTTCTGCCTCCGATCAAAGTTCGGCATATCTGCTCCTCGCGCGCTATGAGATTTCATATAAAAACGATATCGATGAGGCGACAAAAGATATACGAAAGGCGATAGATGTATCTCGTGCGACGTCGACAGATTCATATATATATGAAAGCGCGATTACAATGCTCTTTGCCCTCGGGCATGGCGATGTGGCGGTTACATTTGCAAAAGAATACGCCGACGCTTCGAGTCGAAGTTTGAAATCGCTTCGCATACTCGCCGAAACCTACCTCAAACTCGGCGAACTCGCCTTGGCTAGCCAATCATTCGACGATTATTTGTCGCACAACGACGACGTATATAAGGCATTGCGCGACGTATTCGAGCGATATTCATTTTATAACTTTGCCGACGAAGGTCTCTCTTGGCTCGAATCACATCTCGCGAATTATAAATCGAATGGCAATTTGGACAATTATTCTTATTGCGTCGATACTCTCGCCGAGGCTCGCAAACAAGTCTACATTCGCTCGTTCTCCGACGAATCATTATATCGACAAGCACAGAGCAGTTATCGAGATTTGTTCGAAATCGATAAGCGCGTTTATGGCGTCAAAGCGCTCTATGGGTTTTCTTCGATTCGCGCTTGGAACGATGCCGACGATGTCTGTCGTTCGATTATCGAAGATAATTCGACAAAAGATCTCGTTTCGCAAAGTGTATTCGGCGAATGCCTCCGCATAGCGATGAAGGCACAAGCTCCTGTCGAACGATATCGATCGATCATCGCCAATTTGCGCGACGAAAAAGAAATATTATCGGCTGCCGAAATCCTCGAAACGCACGAGATGTTCTACGTCTTGCGCGATAAACTCGAAACGCTGCTGTCGTCGGGCAAATCCGATACGGCCCGAAAGGCATATACTTATCTCGCGCGAATCGATGCCGATGCCGGCGATATCGAGTCTTATCGACGCCACATGGCGCAGTTCGAAAAAACGTCTTCAAATTCAGCCGATGCTCGCTTGCGGCTTGCATACGACGCCATGAGTATCGGGGCTTATGACGATGCCGTGCGCCTTCTGACGGCGCTACAATCGACGCGCCCCGACGCACGCGATGTCATTTGGGCACAAATCGAACTCGCTCGGCGCGCGCCGAGCGTCTCGGCGGCACAATCGCTACTCGAGGCGACGATCGAGGGCGCCAGCGGCGTCTTCCATCGCCTCGAATGGATCGCTCAAGGATATGCTCAACACGGAGATTATCGAACCGCTATCGGCTATGCCCAAAAGGCTTGGGATACGGGGGCGATTCAATCGCCCGATTTCCGTTGGCAAATGCTCGGATGGTATGTCGCCTCGGGGACTTGGGACGACAACCGCGACGCCGCGCGCGCCCATATCGCCGCATTGCGTTCGACCTCGGCATGGCGCGCCGATCGACTCTTGGCTTTCGCACAACGCGCTTTCGATAGCGGTTATACCGATATCGCCCAAAATGCCATTCAAGAAGCTGCTAGGCTCGCGCCCGACGATGCTTCGCTCAAGCGATATCGACTCGATCGCGCCATGGAATCGGGCGATCGCGGCCAAATCGTCTTGGCTCTCGACGATGCCATCCAATCACCTCAAGCCGATAACTCGGCAATCATCGACGCTTTGTGCGAAAAAGGCGCCTATCTCGACGTCATCGACGTCATCGATGATGCCCTCGAAAATGGCGATGTCGAAACCGGTTTGTCGGTGATCTTGGCCATCTTGCCCCAATACATCGATCGATACGGTGCCGAGCAGACGCTCCAAACGCTCCGATCCTATGCCGATCGCGCAAAAGGGCTCGATATCGATGCCGCCATGGCGCAAATCACCCTAGCAACGCAAAGCCCATGCAACGCCTATTCCCACGTCTATGCCACTCAAAGCCCTAGTATCTGGTACGATTTTATCGCAAAATGCCCAAGCGCCTATCGTTCGGCGATTTCTTCGATAAACGCATACCGTTCCGAATTATCCGATTTGAAACGCCGGCAATTCGATGCATCATTTGTCGATGCCGATAGAGTGCGCGCGCGTTTCGATTCCGCCACCATCGAAGAACTCGCCATCGATCTCACGCCACTCGATCGGTTCGAACGCGCGATCGTCACCGATCACCCGATCGAAGCGATTCAATCACTCGGACAGTATCCGCCTCCCCCACAACAGATCCCAAAAGTCGCCCAATGGCTCGCTTTTTATGGCTATAAAGGCGAGATTTCAGATGTTTTGGCTTGGAATAGCGCACCGCTGGGCGTCGCCGAACTGTCGCAAATCGCTTGCGCCAGGCTTTTGGCAGGCGACGATGATTCATCTCTCGTCGACGTCGCTTTGCAATCGCCCGAATCTCTCGCTTCACTCGACAAATCTGCCATCCAATCGATCATTCCGCGCGACGCGATGGAAAAGGCTCTTTTGTCGGCACCATCGAATAAAATTCAAGATCTCTTAGTTATTGCCGCAAAATCTTTCACCAATACGAGCTCCGACGACAGTTTGTGGCGATCTGTACGAAAAGCTATCAATTCGCAATCGAATCGCTCGGCACTCTGGGTTTCGTTTGCCGCTTCATTGCTCGATGCCGAATCATACGCTGCCGCAGCAAAGTGCTTTCGTCTCATCGAATCCGAGCATACGAGTTCCGATTATATCGAGCGTTTGCAATCGCGGGCTCTAGCCAAGACGGGCGACGATGCTGCTGCATGGCAGTCCATCGAGCGTGGTGAGCGATATGCGACGTCGATCGGCGATTATTGGGCGCGCGTTTGGTCCGATCATCGAGAATCGTCGGTCGGATTGCGGCAGAAGATCAACGAGCAATGGCGGGCGATTCAACCGCGACGCTATGCGCCTATATGCGATGCCATCGCCATTGCCCTCGAGCAAGGCGACGACGCTACCGCTGGCAATTGGGCTACGAAAGCCTATGAAATCGGGGGCGTCGGCGCCATTGATTCGATCGTCGCCGCCTATGAGGCATTCGATAAATCGGCACAAATCCCCGATATCGTCGTGCGAGGGGCGTCGGCGGCCGCTGCCATGGCAGCGGCTCGAAAGTCTTTTGCCCTTGGCGACCGACAACAAGCGATTGCCAGTTGGATTCAGGCATTTGAACGCTCATCGTGGCCGCTCGGCGATTACGAAAGCGTTGCCCAACAACTCCTCTTCGAATCCCTCGACAATCGGACCGAAAACGACAATGGATTTGAACAAATCACGGCGCAAATGGCTGAACGCTGGCCGTTTGCCGTCCAACCCGCCGTTTTCCGATCGATTGGCGATTTGATGAAATCAAATGGCGACGAAATGCCGAGCGTGACTTTGGCGGTCGGGCGGCCAGAGGCTCGAGCAAAACTCGCCGCTTATGCCGTACTCATCGGAAAGCGCGATTTGGCCCGCCAAATCGTCGACGAAGACCGAAATTCGGCGAGTTTTGACGCCGATATCTATGCCAGCGCATTTGTCGATGCTTTTTCGAAGGAAAAACTCGATCGATGGTGCCCCAAAACTGCCGATGAACGGTTGCAGAGTGGGGTAGCGTTCGTCGTCGAAAACTTGATCGATGACTTCAAATCCGCCAAATTGCACTCGACAAATGTCGCGCAATTGCGCGCATGGGCAAAGTCTGCGCATAGCGACGATGCCATTCGGGCTATGATATGGCTCGATCAATGATGTATTCATGCTTCCAGCGCTCTATCGATGGCGAGAATGGATCGAAAGCCGTTGAGATGATGGGGTAACGTATCTATGAAATATCGATATCGTCGTTTGTTTTTCGCTTTTTTGACGGCGATCTTCGCCGTGTTTTGTTTGGCTTATTCGCCGATCGAAAGCTCGGCCGAAGAGACAAAGCCGGCTAAAGTATCGGCGAAAGAGCGTTCGACGGCGAAAGACAAGAAATCGTCGAAATCGAAGTCGAAATCGAAATCGAAGTCGAAATCGAAATCGAAATCGAAGGCTAAATCGACGAACAAAAGCGGCGAGAAAAAGAAATCGAAGTCCTCGGGCAGTTCGTCGAAGTTTTCTAAAGCAGAAATCGCGCGATATCGCGCCATGGAATTCGAAACGTGGGAAAGCCCGCGCGGCAAATCCGAACTCGGTTTGCCGATTGCCGAGGGCTACGCACAGCCCTATCCCTATGGCAATCTCATGCGCCAATACGATGGCAATCGATGTCGTCATCGAGGGCTCGATATCGGGGCTGTCGGCGAGAAAAATGGCGGTCTCGGGACAGTCGTCAATTCGGCGACGCCAGGCGTCATCACGCTCATCGGAAAAGCCGGTGGCGACGTCAAAGAATTTGGTAAAATCGACAAGCGATCGGGAACGACGAAGCGCACCGGCAAGACGTATCCGCGCCAAATACTCGCGCCAGGATACGGCGTCGTCTATCCGTTCTCGCGCACCTATGGACGATGGCGAAGTGGTACGGTCATCGTCGTGCGCGTGACCGATGGACCGCTCAAAGACTACACGCTTCGATATATGCACTTAGCCGACGTTCGCCCCGATCTCAAAGTCGGATCGAAGATCGAGGCTGGCGAGCACATTGCGCTCATGGGTGCAACGGCGATTATGGATTCTTGGCCTCATGTCCATATCGATCTCACCAATCCAGAGGGGCAACGCGTCGATCCCGCGTCGTATATCGGTTTGCAAGAGACGATTTCGCATTGTTCAAATGCCTCTGTTTCGAAGAAAAATTCGACGAAATCGGGCAAGTCAAATAAGGCGGCGAAATCGGGCAAGTCGAACAAAGCAAAATCATCGACGAAATCGGCAAAGAAAAAGTCTGCAAAGACGGCAGAAGTCGTCAAACGCCCGCGTCAGAGCTATGTCGGCACGCAAAAAGGCGACCCAATCACCCCGCAAATGCGTACGCTAAGCCGTGGGTGATGCGCCAGCTTGCGAACAAAATGGTGAGAAAATTCCCATGATATGGCATGATGCCAAAATCGGAGTGCTGGCGCGATTGACGCGTCGCCAATGCATAAAGGATGATGGGATGACAGATAAACGAGAAATTTTATCGGCGGCATTGAGCGCTCATGTAAGTGAGTTACGGCTATTTTGGCGAGAAACTGGGCTTTCGTGTCGATGGCTCGTGCCCGATGGTGAGCATTGTTATGTCGACCGCGAGATGGTCGAACATCTGCGGACATTCCGCGCTGTCGCCAACGAAACGATCGAGCACGATGATGTCTGTGCACAATGGATCGAAAAAGTCACGCCGCTCCTCGAAGAAGGCGAAGATGGCGCAATGCCATTCTCGCTGCGCACGCTCACTTGGCTCTTGCGCGTCGTCGAAAGTCCGCATCGCGACGATATGACGATCGACGCATGGAATCTGTATTTGTGGAACGTTCGACTCAGCGATTTGCCGAGTCAGATCATGCGAAAACTCGTCGATTATCTCGATAATCAAGGAAAACAGGCGCTCATCGATTTCGATACACTCGTCGGGCGCTTCGTGACGGCTTTGCAAGCCTCTATGCCCGACGATACCGATAAATTCGACCGCATCGAACAACTCACGCTCGTGAAGCGTTTCGACCGGCTCCGCCGCTTCAAAAACCTCGTATTCTACGGCGTGCCTTGCATCGGAAAAGCAAATTTGTCGAAGCAAATCATATCGCATTGGCAAGAAATGACGGGGCGCGAAATTGGTATGCATTGCGTCACGCCGTTCCATTGGAATGTGAAATATGAAAACCTCGTCGAACGCCGCATTTCGAGCGATATGGGCGCGGCGCGTCCCATGATCGAAAACTGTGCACCCCGCGTCTTGGCGCATCACGTTCACGATGCCAAGTTCTTCTTCGAGCCATATACAAACGACAACATCGAAGACGGACTCTTGCTTTCGCTGTGCCGTGCCGCAGCCTATAACCCCGATAAAGACTACGTCTTCATGGTCGATGGCATCGACGAAGCCGAGCTCGAAGACGTCTTTGGCGAAATCTCGCACATGCTCGACAGTTTCGCCCGCGTACCTTGGCGCAAAGCGCAAGATGGCGGCCCCGGGGCTTGGGATCTCGAAGCCCCAGGCGCGCGTTCGATTCGCCTATGCCAATCGGGGCGCCTCTTCTTTATCCCCGCAAACGTCTATATCCTCGGAACGGCTAATTCCAACACGATATATGCGAAGGGCGATAATAGCCGCTTGTTGCAATCGTTTGCCGTCGAGCAACTCTATGCCAAAACGCCAAGCGAATTGCGCGCCGCGATGTTGGCCGGGCGTTGCCTCGAAGCATTCGCACGCCTCGAACAATACGTCGATCACAGCGTCGAATTATGGGCAAAGATCAACGAAATTCTCATGAAAGTCGGCGGTCATGGCAATATCATCGGCTACGGCCCTCTTCTATCGATGTGCGAAGAAATCCTCGATTCGAGCGATGTCCTCGATGCCAATCGAATCGTCCTCGGCACGTGGCGTTATCGCATGATTCCCCTCATCCACGCCAAAATGGAAGCCCTTTTGAGCGGGACAGAAGCCCATCGCTTGGCGCTCGACGAACTCCTCTCTTGCCTCAATCAATCGTGGCTACGCGTCAATGCCCAAGTCGAAGGCGTCGAGGGTTCCGAATCGATATACATGGCTTTTGAACCCGAATTCGTGTTGTAAATCGCCACCTCTACCGTATCTGTGAATAAACGATGAACGAGATGACCGTATCGTCGCCCATGCGACGCCAGATTGCAAAACTTAAACGCGTGATTTCTACATGTTCTGCATGGGCTTCGCGCTATGGGCGCGTGGTGCGAGGCTTGTTTCCGCTCACTTGGATGTCATTCGTCGCTCTCGTTCTCATCTATTTCGTTTGGTATTGGGAAGTCATGGCGCATGCAAACCAAGTTTTGCATGCCGCCGTCCTCGTGTGGCTCTTCTTCGTCGCCGTCCTCCTCGTCTTCACGGTTTTGGGCAGTGCGTGCGTCTATGCCGCGACGCGACGCGCAAACCGTGGCCAAACGATCGTCGAAAAAAACGAAGTCGGCGGCTATATCGCTTCGTCGTATCGCGTCTTTCGCCCCGTTTTCCTCCCCTTCATCACCGTCGAATGCTCTCTCCTCGAATCCGAAATGGGACTCAATCGACGCGAAAAGCCCGCATTCCTTTGGTTCGAAGAAACCCTCGTGCCGCGCGGACGTGGGCGATTCTCGGCGCTCCACAGGCATATCGTCGTGAGCGATATCTTCGGAATGACCGCCATTTCGTTCACCCTTAAACAAGACGTCGACATCGAAATCACCCCCGAAAAAGCATCGTTCGAACAAATGGTCTTTCAAACGACGTCGTCGGGCGAAGACGGATACTCGCATCCCTCGGGCGATCCGCGCGGCGACCTCGTCGAAATGCGGCGATATCAGGCTGGCGACCCTTTGCGACTCGTCTTGTGGAAAGTCTTTGCGCGTAGCAGAAAACTCGTCGTTCGTACGCCCGAGCCGACGATTACTCAACAAACCGAGTTATTCGTGTATTTTATTGCGGGCGCTCACGACGAATCGTCGGCGGCTCTCGCTCGCGCTTTCCTCGCCGTCGAAGGCGTCGACACCGCCAATATGGCTTTCTCCGTTTCGGGAGCAGGTCGATTGGCTCAGAACGAAGCCGAAGGCGTCTCCGATATCATCGATTCGGTGACGCATCGTTCGCAACCCTGCGATTTGCTCGATATCGCGCCAACCGTCGATCGATCCGTCTTGGGCAAGACTTTCATCCTCGTTCCCAATCGACTAGGCCCTTGGATCGAAGCCGCGCGATCTTTCGCCGCCCAATACCAAATCTCCCCGACTTTCGTCGTTTCGAGCGATTCGCGCCAAGCCGCAACCCAGCCACAACACGATTCATTCGTCCGACGACTCTTTTGCACGACGCAAACGAACAGCGAAAACGATGCCAAAGAAACCCAGCGGCTCTATGAACAATTGCAATCTATCGGTACGGTCAAATCCGTCGATATCGCTACGGGCGCAGTCTGCGACATAGCCGCACCACCACGGCGCCAAACAGCGGCTAAAGGAGCACTCACGTGATGTCGAAGCCCACATCTGTGCCCGCTGCCGAATCGGCGTGGGTCTTCATCGTCAAAGTCGTCCTCCTCTCGCTTAGCGTCTTGGGCTATACGTGGTTTCTCATCGCCGGCACGGCGCGAATCGTCGCCGCCGCCGCCGTCATCACCGCTTCATTGCTCGCTCTCGGCTTTTTCCGCATTCGCCTGCGACTCGTTTGGTGCCTCCTCATCGCCACCATCATGGCGACCATTGGAATCGCTGGCAGCGCGCTCACGCTCAATACATTCGGCGCACACGATGTCGCCTCGACGATTACGCTCTCGCGCTTCTGGTACTACGCATTTATCGTCTTCGGCATCATTCTCACGACGCGATCGCTCGCTTTGCGCTACAAATCGTGCCAAATCATCGAATCCGCACTATTCTTGGGCACCCTCGTCTACATCTTATTCGGTCACCGAGATTTCAACCTCACTAGCCCACGCGAAATCGCCGATTACCTCTACATGAACGGCTACAATCCCATCGACGTCTACCGTTGGCTCGGGATTGGCGCCGCTTTCCTAGCCTTTTTGCTTCTATTCCGCCGGGCGCGATTCGCCCGCGCCATCTATTCGTTCGCCGTTCTGGCGCTATTGCTCCTCCTCATCCCCACGTCGATTGGCGCCGCTAAACTCGTCCCCGATATCGTCGACCCTCTCGGATTGCGCTCCAATGACGACCAACAAGCCGACGACGATTCCGACGACGACGATTCCGATGACGACGATTCCGATGACGACGATTCCGATGGCGATTCCAACGACGACGAAGACGACAATTCGAATTCCGGCGGCGGCTCGTCGAGCAACGAAAAAAGCGATAAAAAGAGCAACAATTCGTCGAACAATAACAACGGCAATTCGTCGAGTAACGACCCCATTCCCGTCGCCGTCGCCGTATTCTACGACGAATATACGCCACCCGACGGCGTTTTATACTTCCGCCAAAGCGTCCTCAGCAGCTACGACGGCAATCATCTCGTCGCCTCGACCGTCGACACCGACGTCATTTCGTCGATGCCCACCACGACGCCAAACGAAGCCGAACACCTGCAAAATGCCTCCATGCACAGCAACATTGCGACTTCGATGTTCCTCATGCAGTCGCACGCACAGCCACCACAACTCGCCATGGGGCAACGCGTTTTCACCATCCAAAACCCCGACCCGGCGGTCTTCGTCTCTGCCTACGGCGTCGAAAGCCTCGGCATGACCGTCGACGTCACTCGACTCATCGGCCGCAACAGCATACCCGCCACTTGGTCGAAATCGAAGCGCGAACACTACCTCAAAATTCCCGACGACCCACGATATCGCGCACTTTCCGACATCATCGTCCGACAAATCGACCCACGCTTCGCCGGCGACGACATCGTCAAAGCGCTCTACATCAAAAGCTGGCTCGAAAAAGAAGGCTTCTACACACAAAAGACGCGCCACATCGACAAAAACGACCCCACGGCCTCGTTCCTCTTTGGCTCTCTACGCGGTTATTGCGTCCATTTCGCGCACTCCGCAGCCCTCCTCCTGCGATCGCAAGGCATAGCCGCGCGCGTCGCCGTCGGCTACGCCGTCGACAACCGCCTCCGCGGCACAAACTCCGCCGTCCTCATCCTCGGCAACCAAGCACACGCATGGCCCGAAATCTACGTCGATGGCGTCGGCTGGGTCACTTTCGACATCTACCCCGAAAACGGCGACGAACCCCCACGCGCATTCGTCGACCGCGAACTCGAATCACTCTTCGGCGAACTCGCACGTGACGACAAAAGCGGCGGAAAAGCACCCGACGCCACACAAGAACGATTCCAACTCCCTCTACGCGCCATCTACCTCGCACTACTCGCCATCGCCATCGCAGCCCTCCTCGCCGCCTACATCCGAAAAGTCGTCATCATCGCCCTCGGATTCACCTCAAAATCGCCCAAAACCGCCTACCGCCCCGCGCGCGCCGCCTTCTTCGTCTGGGCCATGTACGGCCACTCCGTCCACCCCTACGACACCTACGAGGCATTCATCGCCGCCATCCCTGGCACACAAAGCGCCACCGCCAAACTCTACGACGCCGCCATCGCCGCACGATACGCCCGCACCAGCCCAGCTTCCGCCACGCTCACACCTCTCCTGCGCACCGCCCTCGCCGAAGCTCGCCGGCAAACGCCCCTCTGGCGCCGCATCCTAGGCTGGATCAACCCATTTGTCTTCTTCTAGCCCCTTGTCGCGCCCTATGTCGCTTTGCTCCATACGGGCTCTTTTCGCCCTATGTCGCTTTGCTCCATACGGGCACTTGTCGCCCTATTGCCTGGCGGCAATACGGGCTCTTTTCGCGCTATTGCCCGCTACGGGCAATACGCGCTTTTGGCTCCGGCTATGTGCTCGGGCTGGGGCCCTTGCGCGCATACGCCTACGCTACGGCGGCTATGTGCTCGGGCTGGGGCCCTTGCGCGCATACGCCGCCTTTTTCGCCCGCCCACTGGGCGGGCGCCCGTCTTGGCGCATTCCAAAGAAAGTTTTTTATTTTTTATCGTGTCCAATCACGTGTTAAACTATATATGCACGCCGTTGGCGCGTGACGCAGTGCGTTACAAGCCAATAGTTGCTTTGGCCTAGATCTGGAGGAATGGGCAATGGGCGATCCCTCATTTCAACTCGTGTTTCTTGGCACGGGCAATGCCATGTCGAAGTTACCGTTTAACAGCCATACCAATGCGCTTCTCACGGTCCACGGACATCAATTCTTGATCGATTGCGGTTTCCTTTGCCCAACGGCTTTTGCCCACGCAAATATGTCGATGGATGGCATCGAAGCCTATTTCATTTCCCACTTGCACGGCGACCACGTCACGGGCATCGAAGAAGTCTGCTTCAGATCGTATTTCTGCCTCAAGCGGCGCATCCCGCTTTGGTTGCCGGCCAATCACTTCACGAAGTATTCGGGCATCGATGGCGCCGATATCTGGGAGAACTGCTTGCGCGGATCGCTCGAAACATACGATCTAGAAGTCGATCCGCCAAAACTCCTCACGCTCTCCGATTACGCCGATGTGACCTTGCTCTTCGAAGACGTGCCATTTGATTTCTACGGACTAAAACTCGAGCTCATACGCGTCGATCACGCACCAAATCGCCCGTGCTATGGCCTAAAGATCGGCGACAAAGTCGTCTATACGGGCGATTCGACGTTTTCGCGGAAAAATATCGATTCTTGGCTCGATAGCGGTGTCGAACGCATATTCCACGACGTCTGCTTCTGCAATAATTGTTGCGGAATCCACGCCAGCTATGCGTCGTTTTGGGACTTGCCCGAAGACATGGCGCGTCGCATCACGTTCATGCACCTCCCCGACAACTGCGACGGCGACATCGTCCGCGCGCTCGAACAAAAGCACTACACTTTTGCCGAGCGCATGAAAGTCTACGATTTCGCTTCCTAAATCGCGCCCCAAACGCCCTATTTATAGTAATTCGCCATGGTGAGCTCGACGCGCGTATGTGCCGATACGGTCGAACCCGATGGCGGCCATTGCGCTGTCACATAGCCGGCGTGCAAGATATTGGCGCCGAGGCAATTCGCCTTGGCGAATTGCAACGCATGATAAGCCGTCATGCCCGCAAAATCGGGCACGGTAACCGTTTGTGGGCAACTCTCGGGGCGGTGTGGTGCCACGATTGGCGGTGCATCGGCGGCACGTCGGGCCGCCGCACGATACGCCTCCTTGTCGAACGGATCGGCAATCCCATCGTCGACCGATTTCGGATAAACGCCGCGATAGGGCAAAATCTGCGATACGATTTCGGCAAAAACGGGGGCGGCGACAAAACCACCGCTATGTTGTGGGCGCGGTGCGTCGACCATGACGACGACGACGACATTTGGATCGTCGATCGGCGCAATCCCGACGAAGTTAGCCATGTATTCGTGGCCATAAGTGCGCGTTTTGGGGTCGATTTTTTGTGCCGTTCCCGTCTTTCCTCCGACCCGATAACCCTTGACCCAAGCTCGCATTCCCGTGCCCTCGGCGACGACGCGTTCCATCGCACGCATGACCGTTTGCGCCGATTTGTCTTCGATGACTTTGGCGATTTCTTGGGGCGATCCTTGCTCAATGATATCCCCGTCGACGTCGCGAATTTCTCGAATGAGCCAGGGACGCATCATTTTGCCGCCGTTTGCAATCGCACCGACTGCCGTGGCGAGTTGTATCGGCGAAACGCTAATCCCATGGCCAAAGGCGATGTTGGCAAACATGACCTCCGCCCATTTCGTGTAATTCCAAAGGATACCTGCCGATTCGCCGTGTAGACCGATACCCGTTTTGCGCCCAAATCCAAACGACTTGAGATAATTGTAAAACCCTTCTTTGCCGAGCTTTTGCGCCAAGTGATACGCACCGATATTCGACGATTCGCTCACGACGAGTTCTGCCGTCATGTTGGGGATTGCATGCGTGTCGGATATCGTATGTTTGCCGATCTTGAGTTTGCCGTGGTCTTGAGAAACGGGATCGTTGGGGCGCACGCGCGCCCCGTCGACTGCCGACGCATAAGTGATGAGCTTCATCATGCTCCCCGGTTCGTAGGCGTCGAGCACGGCGCGGTTGCGCATCGCGTCTTTGTCGTAGTCTCGGTAGCGATTCGGGTTAAAGCGCGGCCAATTGGCCATGGCGAGTACTTCGCCCGTGTGCGGATCGAGAACGACGGCAACTGCCGATTTGGCCGAGAACTTTTTGCTCACGCGTTCGAGAGCCGTTTCGGCGACTTTTTGGATGTATTGATCGAGCGTGAGAACGAGTGAGCTCCCTTCGAGGTCGTTGAGGCGCGGCGCATCGGTCATCAAGATCATGTGATTTCGCGCATCGCGCGTGCCGTGGACTTTCAGAACGCTGCCGCGTAAATTCTTGTCGTATGTCGCTTCGAGACCTTCGAGACCGACGTTATCGATCCCGGCGAAGCCGATGATTTGCCCGGCGAGCTCTTGACCTGGGTAATAACGCTTGCTTTCGCGCTTTGTACCGACTCCGTGGATGTTGAGCGCTTTGACGGCTGCGCCTTTTTCGGGCGTCGTCTTGCGCACGAGCCAAGCAAACGACACGTCTTTATCGAGAACTTGTCGCACCGCCCCCAAGTCCATTTCGAGCGCTTTGCTCAGTTCGACTGCCGCCTTGCCCTTGTCGACGATCTTTCGCGGATGGACGAAAACACTGGGCGTTTCGACGCTAATGGCGAGCTCAAAGCCGTTGCGATCGTAGATATAGCCTCGATGGCCGTCGAGTTCGCTTTCGCCGCCGGCGCCGAGCGTCATGCTACCTGCCGATTGCCGCTCCGAACGCGCACGCAAATGCTCCTCGGCTTCGGCCGTCTGTAACATGTAGATATGGACGGCTACGCCCGTAAAACAAACGAGGAATATGCTCCAAATGACGATGAGCTGGCGCTTTGCCGTCTTTTCAATTCGTTTTCGCTGTGCGGCTTCTTCGCGCGCTGGGTTATCCATGGCGGTAGCTCCCATTACTTATCGCCGATGCGGCGCACGTTGTCGAGCCCATCGAGCCGACGACCCCCGCCATCGGCGCGTTTCGCTTCGTGAACGATGATGATTTGATCGGGGCGAATCGTCGACATCCCGAGCTGCTGCGTCGCGTATGGCTCGAGGCGCTCGCGTCGACTCAAAACGCGCAATTCGATGCGCAATTTGCGATTTTCTTCCAGTAACGCCTCGCGCGTCGATATCGCCTCGCTCAAGTTGTATCCCAAATTGAGATCGCGATGCTTGTAATAGACTTGTATGATGAGCAAAGTAATGACGATGAGCGTAGCGCCACAAATGAGCCACAAACGCCCCGATCGCTGCCGCGTGCCCGCTATCGTCATCAAAGCTTGGCTAAACGCTCGCCCCTGCTGGCGCAACAATACCGATAGCTCTCGCTCTTGCACACCGCGCTTCTGCGCCGCCGACAACCGCTCGATCTCGATGGGCACAGTGCCAGCCTTGTCCGAAGCCAAAAGACTTCCTGCCGCTCCGACGTCTTTTGCCGTTCCAACGTCTTTTGCTGCTCCAACGTCTTTTGCCGTTCCAACGTCTTTTGCCGTTCCATCATCTTTCGAAGAATTTTCTTCGACAATTCGTTTCTTTATCGAATTATCTTCAATGACTTGTTTCTTCGTCGAATTCTCTTCGTTCGTCTGTTTATCTTCGCCTTGGCTCCGATCTATCGAATTCTCGTCGCCAATCGTATTTTGATCAATTGCCTCATCCATGGCGATGGAATCGTCGATGTGAAGCATATCGCGGTGCGTATCGGGCTGCATCGTCGTCCTCCTCGCCGCGCAATCTGGCGCAAATGCCAACGAAATGCAAGATTTTGGGGTTGGAGGCTGGCCGCGCGTCGCGCAAAAAATATGGTTGCTAGCATTCTACTTTGAAATAGAACGCCATAATGCGCTAATAAGAGCCAGAGATGGTAGCGTCAATAGATGCGACAAAGCACTTTTTTGTTCGAGTGCGCTACCGAGAAAGACAATACATGGAGGAAGTCTTATGTGGAGATGTATTGGCTGTTGTCTGATGATGTGTTTGCTATTCATCGGCTGTAAATCAGAACCGACGATAGAAGGTGTGCCCGTTGCGCAGATCAGTGTTCAGCCCAAACCCGAAGAATCTAATGATATTGAAAAAAACACTGAAAATAGTGAATACGGATTAGATGGCGTTCGCAAAGCGTCTGATTCTGAACGCCTGTATGGATCTGTTGTGCCCGTTGGATGGCAATTGACGAGTAGAACGAATATTGAAACGCGTTTTCACGTCGATGGAATGAGTGAGCTTCAAATACGTGAGTTTTTGGAGAAGTATTTCCCGTATCAGTTCATGCGACATGAGCGCAAGTTAGACCTGTTTTATGTTGAGCCAGAAATATTAGAAGAATATGCAGGCGACAAAATTATACCAAGTCTCGATCTCAACGTATTTAAGCCAGAAACGCCACTGCTGATCAAAGTATATTACAATAAACGCCTGAAACGGTATGAATGGATATATAGAGATCCTGCCTCGATTATGCCGCCAGAAGTCAAAGAAGTTGCTGATGCCGATGTTGGTACGCCTACCGAAGATCTGATGATGATTCAGATGACGGCTCAAAAATTATGCGATGCTTGCGAAGAGCGCCATCCAAACACGAGTGCCGAAGATTTGGCTGAAATCTGCCGTTCTTGCGATGAGTATCGCCAGAAGCTGAAAGATATCGAAGAATAGACGCACATTGCGGTGAATCAAATGGGATTCACCGCAAGTCGTCTAATGAGCGAACGAATTATTCGTAAACTGTAGCCCACTTCATCTTTTTAGACTCAGCTTTAATAGAGTCGAGGTTCATCGTGAACGTTTGAAGCCCGCCCGTATCGGAATCGACGAGCTTGCTCTTGTCTTTATCGGCGCCCGATATTTGCGGCTTTGCGCCTGTTTGTGCGACGAGCTGTGGCACCGAGAATTTGCCATTATCGCCTGCACAAAACAGCTGA
>SFMP01000063.1 GCA_004554395.1 Myxococcales bacterium
CAACGATCGACAAATGCTTTAACTGCATCTAGGGTTTGTGAATGTGAGCGCATTTTTGCCATCCTTCATCATCTCCTAACGGAGAAATATGGTGTTCACGTAATCCCCTAGCTTAGCTAGGAGCACCGTCCGTCGCCCATCATACCAACCCACTGAACGCTTATCAACCACCAAGCATCACCCAATCTTAACTCACTTGCTCGCCATCTATGCCTCGATCATTTCCATCTCATTCATACGACAATGGCGTTTCATACGTCGTGCGAACGGGGAAGTGATCCGAAACATACATATATGCCTCTCGTGTATTCCCCCATTCATCGCCCTCTGTCATGACTTTATAACTCGTCAATGTCATATTATCGGATGAAAAGAATGCATAATCGATGACGATGGGCACGTTCAAAGCCTTGATAAACTCGGGGATTCCGGGATCGCTCGTCGTCCATGTATCTCGTTCCGCCGTCGCGATCCCCGTCTCGAGTGCATGCGACCGCGCGTCGGTCAATCCCGTTTCTGCGACGAGTTGCGCATGCGACCCCACGAAATCATCGGGCAATGGTGCATAAGTCACTTTGTCGTTCTTTGCCTTCTTCAATATGCCATTGATCGTTTGAATCAACGACGGCAAATCGCTCAGCGAGCATACGTCGAGTTCGATCTTTTGAGAAGAAAGGTAGTACTTTAGTGCTGTATTGGCGAGTTCGATTCCTTGGTATTGAAACAATATATTCAAATCGACCGTATTTAAATCGCCGCCATATATCATGCGAGCCTCGGGGTATTTTTCGCGCAGCGATTTGACGAGTTCACCCGACTGTTTAGCACCGACGACGCGATTTTGTTCGTGATTGACGACCCATCCCACGGCATTGATTATCGGCCCATTATTATCGGCGTCTGCCCATACGTTGTTGGCATCCCAATGCGTTGCCAACACGATATATTTGACGTGCGAAGTTTTGCTTTCGAGCACGGCATAGAGCACAATGGCCTTATCGCGCCCGACCAAGTCGCCATCTGTCTTCTCAAGATTGATAAAGTTCGTCTCGACGAGTGTATATTTCTTCGAAAGATAGACGACATCGGCCAGTGGCTCGCGGCCGCCGTCTCCGGGCGATTTCTCATTTATGGCCCATTCATAGCCCAGTTGTCGCAATTTCTCGGTATTCTCGGGCGAGTGCCAAATCGGGCTCACTTCGACGAGCGACATAAAATCGGGTTTCGTCTCGTACTTTCCGACAATTTCGGCGAGTTTCGATGCGCGTTCATCGACCGACGCCGACAACGAAGGATCTTCGCCATTGTGGTTTTCGTATTCAAATAGCACGTTCCAATTGACGAATGTCACCGATTCAGAATCATAAGCGACACACGTATTGGCAACGATTTCACACGATTCATTACAAGCAGGTTTGCCACCGGGTCTCCAATAGATGCTGTCGTTCCAGTCTTTGCACGTCAGGGGCAGGCCGTCTTCGCCATCGCATTCATCGGTGCCATTTTTCATACCATCGCCGCAACGCGGTGCTTCGACACAAGTTCCGATTTCGAGCGACTTGCAATCGCGACTACACGTCGCCTGCCCTCCGGCATTCCACGTCTTCGTTGGGTCGTATTTTTCGCACGACAAATCGCCCAATGCGCCATCGCACAATTCATCGCCATCGAGTTCGTTATTGCCACATTGCAATTCGGGGTCGGGTGTGGGGTCGGGCTTCGCCACACTTTCGACACACGTTCCGCGCGCATAGCCCAAACAATCTGCGGCACAAATGGCGTGCCCACCGGGCACCCATGCCTTCGTATTGTCGAAGAGCGAACACGAATATAAGACGTCCAATCCCGTATCGCATACTTCTTGCCCCGAAACGCGTCGATCGCCACAAACGTCGACAACTTCGTCGAAAGACGGCTTTTCTTCGCTCTCTTCGCGACAACCAAACGAAACAAACGCCGCCACTGCGCAAAACAACGCCAGATGCTTCTTCATCAGCTACCTTTCCAATGAGATTATTAGATTTTAATCTTCAGATTGTAATATTCGGTTGGCCATTGGCAAAGGCGACGACGGCATACACATCACCTATCGACATCGTCGTCGGCGTTTGCCAAGGCAGGGCAATACGACGCTATTGTTGACCGTTGACGAATTCCGACAACGTCGGCGAAGAATAGAGTTTTTCGCAATTGGCGAGTTTTTCGCGGCTATCCGAGAACGTGACCGACGAATAGAGGCTGTAGAAGTTCTCGGGATCGCACAAATTGAGGCAAGCATCGTTGACGAGTTTGACTTTGTATTCGTCGAACGTCAGATAACTCATCAAGAGGCGAATCTGCTGCGACGTCATGGCATTGGTGCGCACTGCCGACGAGGCGATTTGATAGGCATCGTCGCCCGATTTGGCATCGACGGCTTGTGCAAGCACGTCGAATTGTCCAACCGACATGCCGCAATATTTCGGGCCAAATGGCGTTGCCACCATCACGGGGCCGGCATTTTGCCGCTCTTCGGCTTTGCGAGCCTGTTCCATTTCGTAGTTGGCTTGCAGTGCCGCACACGACGTTGCCAACATTCCCACGGCGACCAACGCCACCATCATCAACTTCTTAACCATTGTTTTCTCCTAAACTCGGGCATAAAAAACGCCGTTGCCAACGATCGATCGACCAGCGACATCGAACATTTGCGCTCGTCGCAACGTATCACGACGGCTACGCCGTGACAAGAACCGATGGCTATGAGAATTCTAAGCCATTTCTTATGGAAAAATTTGTCTCATTTTGGTAGAATAAACTGCATACTTTGAGGCGTTATTTTTGTCCTTTTCTAAACGTTCAAAGAAGCACTCAACCATCATCGCGATAGGAGAAAGGTATGAAGCGACAATCCTTTTGGGTAATACTGACGTGTTGCGTGGCGGCAAGCGCTCTTTGGGCATGCTCGAACGATTCGACAGGCTCAAGCGACCCGCAACCCGACGCTCAGTGCACCTACGGCGCACAAAAGTGTGACGACGACGTCATCGTCGTGTGCAACGAATTCGGCGAGTACACAAAACTCACCGACTGCACAAAGACGAATCAAAAGTGTAAGGCAGATGGCGACTATGCCAAATGCTATAGCCAGTCCACTCCCTCGCCCGACAAGTGCACGCAGGGCGATAAAAAATGCATCGACGACGCCGTCAACGTCTGCAACAGATCGGGCGAATACGAAATCTCGACGAAATGCGAAGGCGAAACGCCCAAATGCCAAGTCGTCGATGGCACGGCACAGTGCACAGCCGCCGGCACCGACCCGACGCCCGAATGCGAACCCAACAAAACCGAATGTAGCGGCGATGTTCTCAAAACTTGCTCCGATGCGGGCACCTGGGTCGAAAAAAACTGCGCGACGCTCTACAATACGACGTGCGAATCGACCGAAACAGGCGCCAAATGCGCCGACCCCGTCGTGCGCGAATGCCAAGAAAACGAAACGAAGTGCGATGGCGCGGTGCTCAAAAAGTGTAGCGACGATTTCGAATGGGTCGTCGACGTCGATTGTAGCCAAAACGACGACGCCATCATGTGCATTAAAGGCGAAGACGGCGTCAGTGCATGTTCGGCCACGTGCCCACAAGGCTACAGCTATTGTGCCGGTGGCAAAATCTACACGTGCAACGATTCGGGTCTCTTTGACGAAACGAAAACGTGCGAAGGCGATACGCCCGTTTGCGACGACGACAAAGCCGGCACCGCCGAGTGCAAACCCGAACCCGTCGTTCCCGAAGCGTGCGAAGCCCAAGGCACCACTTGCCTCGACGACAATACGCTCAAGATCTGCACGAATTTACACATCGTCGAAACGCGACCTTGCGCTGAACTCGGCGAAGGCTTCGTTTGCAAAATCGTCGACGGTCAAGGCACTTGCCAAGCCCCCGGCTGCCAAGAAGGCGCTTCGCGTTGCCAAGGCATTCGCTACCAAGTCGTCTGCCAAAACGGCGTCGAAGTGCCGACGTCTTGCGATGCCAAGAACAACTTCTATTGCGAAACGGTAGACGGCGTCGGCGCTTGCCGCAAACACGAACCCAAGCCCGGCGAAAACGACTTCGATGGCGATACTATCCCCGACGACGTCGAAGGACGTATACTCGATATCGATACCGATGGCGACACCGTTCCCGACTGGAAAGATTGGGACAGCGATGGCGACACCATCCCCGATGCCGTCGAAGGCTATGTCGACGACGATGGCGATACTATCCCCAACTTCCGCGACTCCGACTCCGACAACAATGGCATCCCCGACTCTTTTGAAGGCTGCCGAAACCCACAACTCGCCTATCAAAACGGCCAATGGCCCAAACCAATCGACGTCGATCCCAACTACAAGACAGACGACAATAGCCCGCTGCGTTGCAATACCCCCATCGACACCGACAAAGACACCATTGCCGACTACATCGACTACGACAACGATGGCGATGGCGCCGTCGACACTGCCGAAATCGAGGGCATGTCGCTCGGTTCGCACAAAGATCCCAAAACATTCTCGGGGCAATGCCCCAATCGCAAAGTCAAAGACGGCGAACCCAAAAACATCAAAGGATCGCCCGAAAGCCCCGTCGATTGCGACGGCGACAACAAGCCCGACTACATGAGCACAGACTCCGACGGCGACACGCTCCCCGATAAAATCGAAGCGATGCTCTTCTATGGCGACCACTATGCTCGCTATTCGCTCGACACCGATGGCGACACCATCCCCGATTCCGTCGAAGGGCAACCCATCGTCGATGGCAAACTCCCCGATTCGACCTATAACATCGAATCCAAAACTTATGGCAACGGCATCCCCGACATTCTCGAACTCGACTCCGATGGCGACGGGCTAGCCGACGCATGGGAGGAACAACGCAAGGCTGAAGGCTACGACCGCACGAAATACGACTCCGATGGCGACGGCTCTTCCGACCTCATCGAATACGGCGCGGGCACAAGCCCCAAAGATCCAAACGATAACCCCGAAACGCGAGGCAACTTCGTCTTCGTCACGCCATACCTAGCCAAATCAACCCCCGAAAAGCAAACTTTGAGCTTCGAAACGGCGATTCAGACTGTGGATTTGTTCTTTGTATTCGATCACACAGGCTCAATGGGAGATGAAATTAAATCGCTCCGTTCAAGCTTGAAAAGTATTATCAACAATCTAAAATGCAAAGACCTCGGACGCGCGTGTAATGAAAACAAAGATTGTAATGGATTGACAAACGCCATTTGTTCAGAGAATCACCGATGCATCGTCAATCCTAAGCTCGGAAATGACGGCCAAGGTTGCTTCGATAATATGTATACGGGATTGGGTTATTATTCACGTGAAAATTCATTTTGGGTAGCTGCCAACCTTTCGGAGAATTCAGACACCACCGTCACTATGCTTGATCGCACATTCAATTCGAATAATGGTTTCTGTGCTACAGGTAACTACGAGGTGCCGTATCAAGCGCCGATTTGCGCAGTATTGGGAGAAATCCCATACAAAGGCACAAAATTATGCAAAAACTGGGGCGATAACATTTGTCTTCCGACGGCGTGTGGCATAAATACATCTTGTAAAATGAATTGTTCAACCGATTCAAACAAAATTGGTTGCGCCGGTTTCAGAAAAGACGCCATACGAATATATTTACAAGCATTTGACGAAGAGCAGTGCTATGCGAATGGGAGAAATTACAGTGACCCTTCGAGTGCTATAAGGAAAAGATGCGCAGATTATCAATATAATGTAGGTCCCATTCTAAAGGAAAACAAGGTTAGATTTATTGGTTTGTATAGTTCAAGTTCGTCAACTTACAAAGATTATAAATCTGGCAAGAATACTCAAACTGTTACCATGGAGTATGTTGCCGAATACATAGGCAAGGGATCGGGAACGGTTGACAATAAGAATAAGCCCTTTATTTACAAAGCTGTTGACGCAGATCTCGCCAACAAAGCGACAGAAGGCATTCGTTCCATTGCCAAGAACATGCCCATCCAAATCACGACTACCAAAGAAGATATCAATAAAGATGCTAGCAAACTCATTGAGAAACTCGTGCTCAATAAATCTGGCATCAATGTTCAAGGTCGGCTTTGTACGAAAATCACCAATACAGTATCGCCATCGGGCAATCTCCCTGGCATCAAAGATTTGCTCCCTGGCACGAGCGTTTGCTACGACGTCGTTCCCGTCCAAAATCAAAGCATTTTCCCAGCCACGAACGAGCCGCAAGTCGTACAAGCTCGCATCAAAGTTTTGGGCGACGGTTCTGTCCTCAACTCGGGCATTGCCTACTTCCTCATTCCGCCCAAGATCGAAGGCCCGAATACGTAATCGTATGGTTCGGGTTTTCTGGTTGCCGAATGATGCCAACAAAACCCCGTAGGGGTTTCCGCGAGTAGCCCCCGGCAACGCCGGGGGTTAAAGCGACACCAATTTATATTAACCCCGTAGGGGTTTCCGATATGACAAACGATGCCAAATACATATTCACAAATCTATATTCATTTCGTTTTTGCGGTGCAATCGCGCGATGCGCTCATTGATGCCCAATGGCGTGAATCACTATATCAATACATCGGCGGAATCGTCAGAAAACGAAAACAACATGCCGTAGCCATTGGTGGGATTCATGATCATGTGCATTTACTCGTCAGCATGAACCCGACAATTTCACCATCGGATTTAATAGCAGATGTCAAAAGAACAACATCCAAATGGATCAACGAAAACCATCTTGTTCTTGGGCGTTTTGCGTGGCAGGAAGGATTCGGCGCGTTTTCTTATGCAAAGTCTCAAATCGATAACGTCATTCGATATATACAGAACCAAGAAGAACACCACAGAAAGATAACATTTAGAGAAGAATATATCGATTTTTTAAAGGCATTCGGTGTGGAATTCGACGAAAAATACATTTTTTATGATGTATAATCGGAAACCCCTACGGGGTTATTTTTGTGAGGGGCATCCAGATTCCCCCAGTAGCCGCCTGTGGCGGCAACTGGGGGCTACTCGCCATAAGCCCTACGGGCTTTTTTGATGTTGGGCATCCAGATTCCCCCGGTAGCCGCCTGTGGCGGCTGATATAAACCCCGTTAGGGGTTTGCGGCGAATAGCCCCCGGCAACGCTGGGGGGAATGCCCCTGCAACGCCGGGGGTTAAAAGCGATCCAAAATTGATATAACCCCGTTAGGGGTTTGCAGCGAGTAGCCCCCGGCAATGCCGTTGGCAACACGGCTATGCGCTAATCGTTGTTATAGAGCGATTGAATTAAATCGGCGTAACGCTTCTCGACTTCGCGTCGTTTTATTTTGAGGGCGGGGGTGAGAATGCCGTTGGCAATCGACCAATCGTCGAGGATGACGGCGAATTTTTGCGGGTTTTCGTACCCACGCAAACCTTGCGTTGCCGATTCGAGCACTTTGGCGACAGCCGCTCGCATTGCTGGGTGTTCGGCTCGTGCATCGGTGGCAATATCGCCCAAGCGATTTGCGGCGACGACTTTTGCAATAAAATCGCTCGAAGGGCGCAATAAGACGACGTTATAGGGCATGCCTGCACCATATAATATGGCAAAATCGATATCGGGCGATGCGCAAATGCGCGTTTCAATCGCCGATGGGACGACGAATTTGCCATTTGCGAGTTTATATTGTTCTTTAATACGCCCCATAATGTATATATATCCATCGTCGTCGATATACCCAGTATCGCCCGTATGCAAACGGCCTTGTTCGTCGATGACGGATCGCGTTCCTTCGTCGTCGTTGTGATAGCCGCGCATGATACAATCGCTCGAAATGACGATTTCGCCGATACCCGAGGCGTTTTGTTCGGCGTCTTCGGCGTCGATGGGCTCGATTTCGACTTTGACCGTGGGCAAAGGCACGCCGACCGATCCGATTTTGTCGGCATTATAGTTGATCGAGATGACGGGGGAGTGTTCGGTCATGCCATAGCCTTCGAAGACGCGGATGCCAAAATCTTCGAAAAACGTGGCGATTTCGGGCGAGAGCGAAGCGCCACCGCTGACGCAAAACTTGATGCATCCGCCAAAGACGTCGCGAATCTTCGACCCGACCAATTTATCCATGAGTTTGTATTCGAGGCGTTCGAGTCTTCGAAGTTTTCGCGTTCTGGCTTCGTGCATGATGCGTTGAGCGCGAGCGAACAGGGCGCGCATGGCGCGTTTGCCTTCTAATTTGATGTGGAGCTTTTCGTATATGCCATTGAATATCTTTGGCACGGCGCACAAGACGGTGGGGCGAACTTCGGTCAAATTCTGTGCAATCGTCTTCGTCGATTCGGCGAGGCCGACGGCGGCGCCGAGGGCTGGGAATAGGCCGAAATCGACCGTTTTTCCGAATCCATGAGCCCAGGGCAAAAACGACAAAACGCGGTCTTCGCAACAGTAATCGAACATCCACGCCGAAATGACGATATCGTGAGCGACGTTTTTATGCGTCAATTCGACGCCATGCGGGCGGCCAGTCGTGCCGCTCGTATAGATGATATCGCATAAATCGTCTTCGGTGGCGACGTCGTCGGCGGCGTCGAGTGGTTCGAGTTGGCGGGCTTCGTCGAGGAACGATTTGGCGCTTTGTGGGGCAATGACGAAAATGTGTTCGAGCCCAGGGGTTTCGAGCATTTCGATTTGGCAACGGATCGCATCGTTTTTGACGATGGCGAGTTTTGGCGTGGCGTCGCCGAAGATGAACTGCCAATCGCTTTTTGCTTGGACTTCGTACATGGGCACGATAACGGCGCCGAGCCCATAGGCGGCATAAGCGGCGAGTGCAAATGGCACGCTGTTATTGGCAATGATGGCGATGCGATCGCCCTTTTCGATGCCATATTTTTTGAACAAGGCGCGGACGCGCAACATTTCTACTTCGAATTCGCCGTAGGTCATCCAGCGATAGGCACCGTCGACTTTTTCGCCCAAAAAGGGGCGGTCGGTGTAGCGCGTAGCCGAGTTGTGGATGAGTTCAGCGAGCGTTTTGATCTTCAAATCTTGGTTATAATGAGCGACGCGATCGAGATCGACTTCGTAACGATTTGGCTTAAATTCTGTCATGAGCATGCGAGCACGATGTGCTCCTCCGTGGCAAAAGATTACAGAAGGCGCAAAAACCGATGGTACCCCTGGGGCACCGCACCTCCTACCAGAACGCCATGCTCTATCGCTCAGTTGTCACCATTATGTCACAGCGATATGGAGTTTTGCTTGGTTGCCGCGCCGCCAAGGCGCATGAGCGGAGCCGTATTTGCGCCGATAGGCGCAAATAGGCGTAGCCGCGAGCGTATGCGCGCAAGCCGGATGCTTGCAGACGGCGGCACATAGCTCGCGCCGCGAGCGTATGCGCGCAAGCCGACTGCTTTGCAGGCGGCGGCACATAGCTCGCGCATCAAAAAAGAAGAAACTGCATGCGAATAGATATCATCGGTATATGAATAGATATCATCGGTACATGTTTATATATATCACGAGATGGCGATTTTAGAGTTTGTATTTAAATCATATATAAACAACATTTACATCGACATGTTTATATTGAATTGATATGTTCGAGTATATAAGCATATCGATGTGGGAGGTTGTGTGAGAATTAAACGGCGATGCGCGGCACGGAAGTTTGAATTTGCGTGGTGAGTTCGTAGTTGATGGTGCCGGCCCAAGCGGCGAGTTGTTCGGCGGAGATCGTTTCGCGGTCTTGAGAGCCGAGCAGGATGACGTCGTCGCCGGCGGTGGCGTCGGGGATGTCGGTGACGTCGACCATGCACATGTTCATGCAGATGCGGCCGCGGATGGGTGCGCGGTGGCCGCGGATGAGGACGTAGCCGAGGTTTGAGAGTGCGCGGTCGTAGCCGTCGTAGTAGCCGACGGGGAGCACGGCGATGCGCGTGTCGTGCGTCGTTTGGTAGGTGCAGCCGTAGCCGATGAGCGAGCCCGTGGCGACGGTTTTGACTTGTGCGATGATCGTCTTCCATGTGAGTGCGGGGCGCAAGTCGACGTCTTTGCCGAGGAGTTTGGCGCTGACGTAGCATTCGGTCGAGGGCCACATGCCGTAGCAGGTGATGCCGGCGCGGACGAGTTCGAAGTGGGTGTGTGGCCAGAGTATGCCGGCGGCGGAGTTGGCGATGGTGCGGAGGGCGGGGCGGAAGCCGTTTTGCGCGAGTAGGTCGTTGGCGTCTTGGAACGCTTTGAGTTGGGCTTGTGCGAAGGAGTGGTCGGTGGTGTCTTCGATGTTGGCAAAGTGCGAGCATGTGCCTTCGAGGACGAGGTATGGGAAGCGTGCGATGTAGCGTGCGAGTTGTAGGGCTTCGTCGGGGCGTAGTCCTTGGCGTTGCGTGCCCGTTTCGAGTTTCATGATGAGTCGGATGGGTGTCGAGGCGTCGTTGGCGGCGGCGCCGAGGGCGTCGATTTGTGCTTTGTCATAGACCATGACGCGCACGTCGAGGCGTTGGGCGGTGCGCGCGTGCATGGGTGGCACGTGTCCCATGACGAAGAGATTGCCCGTGTAGCCGTCGTCTCGCAGGTCGGCGGCTTCGTGGAGCGAGTCGACGCATAGCCATGTTGCGCCACCTTCGACGAATGCGCGCCAAGCGATGCGCACGTCGTGCCCGTAGGCGTTGGATTTGACGACGGCGGCGATTTGGGCACCAGGCGCGAGTCCGCGTTTGAGCGTTTGCATGTTGTGGGTCAGTGCTTGTGTATCGACGAGGCAGCAACTGCGATGAAGGCCTGCTTGGATTGGAAGAGACATTTGAAATTCCTTACGAGTCATTGAAATTCCCGACGAATTGCGAAGAGGGGAATCGTCATCATGAGGGGGGATCGCGGAGCAACGTCGCACGGTCGGCGCGAAATTATAATCTCATTGGGCGAGGAATAAAGAGTTAAAACGCGTCATTATCGAGCAAATGGGAGTGGTCTGGGGGTGATCGGATGGATGGTTGGGATGAATGGTTGGGCATCTGTGCGCATTTGTGATAAGAGCGGAGCGAGAAACCGAAGCGGGTGACAGCCATTTTTGCCAGAAGTCGAAAGGCTGTGGGCTCGATATTTCGCCAAGAAGGAAAGACGATGAAGCGATGGCAGAGAACGATATTATTGGGCGTCTTGCTCGTGGGGCTGTGTGGCGGGCAGGCTTATGCCCAAAAAGGCGAAGAAACGAAGCGAATTGAGCGCGAAATCGGCGAATCTCGGGCGCTTTTGAATTGGATGAAGCGCGGCGAGATTTATGCGTCGGTGGGGCAGACCGATGCATTATATGAAGCGATATTGAAATCGATCGACGGGGGATCGACGTCGCAGCAGCCGTATTTCGAGCGATATTTGGCTTGGTTGCGCAATATCGATGCCGACGTCCATGGGGGCGAGCAGACGCCGATGCCGGGGGCGGTGACGTCGTTTTTCGTGTCGTTTCCGTATGAATGCGCATCGGTGCTCGATTTTGGACAGGCGTATTTGCCAGAGCGCGAGGGGTTCGATACGTCGAAGGCGACCGAGGGCGCCATGTATCCGGCGCTCAATTGGATGCTCTATGAATCGGTGGGGAATTTGGGCGCGATCATGCCGCAAGAACGCATGTATCACCCGGGGTTTTCGGTGATGTATCTGACGGCGCGAATCGTCATCGACGACCCTGAAAACGGCGAAATGGCGGCTGGATTGGGAGAAAAGGGGGCTGGATCTGGCGAAAAAGCGGCTGGAACGGGCGAGAAAGCGGCTCATTCGGGCGGTAAGGGGGCGAAAGTCGCAGAAAAGCGTGCGAAACAGGGCAAGAAGGGCAAAGTCTCGGGCGATAGCACGATCGATGCATGGATCGAAATGCCGTCGGTGAGCCCGATCGTGGCGTGGGTCAATGGCAAACGGGTCTATGAGCAAGTCGACGATTGCCCCGAAGATTTGCCGATATTTGGCGAAAGGCGGGCGATCAAGTTGCATCGTGGCGAGAATATCTTGACGATAAAAGTCGCTGCGCTTGAGACGCAACCGGGGTTTTATGCCTTTTTGACCGATGCGAAGACGGGGAAACCGCTTTCGTTCGAAGTTCGCAACGACGACGCCATCGTCGTTGCAGATCCGCTAGAGCGCGAAATATCGTCGACGTCGGTCGGATCGATTTTTTCGCCGCTGGAGCGCGGCGGCAAGTCATCGATCGCCGATCGCGCCTATTTGGCGCGTCTCTCGCAGTCGCCACTCGATGCGGGGCGCATCGTCAACAATTTATTGCTCAACGATATCGAGGCGACGGCGAAATTGCCCGTGCCCGATTTGGCGCTTGCGATCTTGATGCTCCAAGACCCGGGGAAATCGCTACAAATATTGCGCAAGGCGATGGCGCATCGCCCAGCCGATGGCGTGATTCATCTACTCTATGCCCGCGAGCTCGTGCTCAATAGCGAGTCGCAAGGCGATTCGGGGTCGCGTTTCGTCGACGAATGGCCCGAGATACGATCGATACTGCAAAAACAAGCGCCCGAGAGCGATGGCATTTCGTATGAGCCGCTTCGCGCCAAACTCCGCGCTCTATCGGAGCTCAATGCGCATCAGGCGATGACGGCGCTCCAAAATATGGATTTTACATCGTGTACATCGTGTGAATCGTCGCTTTTGCCACTCGTCGTTCAAAACTTGGAATCGCGCGGAAAAATCATCCAATATCGCGATATGCTCGAGAAACTCTATAGTTCGCAAAAGAATAGCGCCGTCTATTTCGTCGAGCGCCTCGATCGACGCCTTCGCAGGGCGATTTCGAGCGGCGATGGCGCGGTTTCGCGTCGCGAATTGCTGGCGATTCAGAGCGAAATCAAACAATTCCTCGAGCGCCATCCCTACGACGACCACGTTTGGGAATTTTGGCTCGACATCGTCACGGCGTATGGGCAAAGTTTTGCGCAAGAGATGGATTCTAGTGCCGATGCCGCCGATCGCGGATCGCGTGCACCGTCGACGCCCAAAGAAGATCCGTGGATCGAGGCCAATGCCGAAGAAGAATTCTTGGTCTATTTGACGCAGCGAATGAACGATCCGGCGCGTTGGTTGCGATTTGCTCGCTGGAGCATGGAAACGGGCAATCTATCAGAAGCCGTACCCGCCTACGAAATGGCTGCTCGACTCGTGCCGCAAGACGATTCACTCGCCGAACGTGCCGAGATCGCCCGCCGCCTAGCCAATCGCGACGCCGCGAGCGACGATGCGGCAAGCGCCTACGAAGCGCCATATATCGTCAAAGATATCCCCGGCAATACATCGCCCGATGCGACGCAATTCGTCTCATTGCTCGACAATCGCGTCGTCAAAATCCTCCCCAATGGGCTCGCTTCGACGTTTAACCAAATCGCCTTCGAAGTCCTCGACGAACAGGGGCTCAAAACGCTTAGAGCCATGCCGATTAATTATTCGCCTACCGACGAAAAACTCGAAATTATATCGGTTATTACGACGAAAAAAGACGGCACAAAACATCGATTATATAAGACGACCGAATATAATACAGCCGACGAATCGATCCGAATGTACTACGATCAACGCCAAATCGTCATCGAAATCCCCGATTTGGCGGTCGGCGATCGCATCGAATATCGGTTTAAACGAACGCAAATGCAAAAGAGCGCGAGCAGTACCAATTACTTTAGCGATTTATATCAATTGCAAGCGACGTTCCCGCGCCAGTGGTCAAAATACACGGTTATTACGCCAGAGTCGTTTCCAGTTCGGTTTTATTTGAGCGATCCGAAAGGAAATTCGGGTTTTGTCGGAGATACGAAAAAAGAAGGCGATTTCGTCGTGACGAGTTACGAGCAAAAAGCGACGCCGCGCCTCGTTCAAGAAGACCGCATGCCGGGGATAACCGAGGTGGCGCCGTTTGTCTTGGCGTCGTCGTTTGCCTCGTGGCAAGACGTCGCCGATTGGTTTATCGATTTGGCCAAGCCCCAATGGCGCATCGACGAAGCGATTCAAAACGCCGTGCGAGAATTGACACAGGGCATCGACGATCCTCTCGAGAAATTGAAGAAAATCCACAGTTTTGTCGTCAAATCGACGCGCTATGTCGCGTTGGAATTCGGCATTCACGGGCACAAACCGTATCCAGTTTCGCAAGTTTTCGAGCGTCGATTTGGCGATTGTAAAGATAAAGCGAGTTTGTTGAAAGTGATGCTCGACGAGGCGGGAATCGAGACGAACTTCGTACTCGTTCGGACACGGCGAAACGGCGATATTTCGATGGAATTGCCCAATGCCTATCTATTCGACCATGCCATCGTCTATGTACCGCAATTCGACATGTTCCTCGATGGCACGGCAGAGTTTAGCGGAACGCGCGAGCTTCCACCGCTCGATCAAGGGGCAAACGTGCTCATCATCGACGATCACGCGGGCTATCGATTGACAAAAACGCCCATGTCGAAAGCCGAAGACAATGGGTCGGTTCACCGCTGGGCATTCGATCTGACGCAAACCGATAAAATTCCATATACCGATCACGTGACTTATAAGGGATTGATGGCGCCGAGCTACCGCGAGCGATATCAAGTCGAATCGCTACGACATGAACGACTCGAATCGGAGTATGCTTATGCGATTGCGGGGTCCGAAATCGATTCATTTGAAATATCGGATGTCGCCGATCTCGAAGCCGATGTATCGCTCGGAATCAAGGCGACAACGGCGTTTTCGCAAATCGTCAAAATCGAGGGCAATACGTGGATCGTGCGCCCTGGGGCGAAGATTTCGCGCGTCGCACAATCGTTTGCGCCCTCGGCGACGCGACAATTCGACCTCGAACAAATCGCGCCCATGCACCTCACTCAAACCGTTCAATTCATCTTGCCCGAAGGCGCAAAAGCCGCATTACCCGATCCCGCCGCACTCTCTAACGCCCATGGTCAATGGTCGATTCGATCGACGCAAGCGGGCAATATCGTGACGGCAGAAATATCGCTCTCGCTCTCTGAATCGAAAATCGCCCCAAAAGATTACGCATCGTATCAAGACTTTTTGCAAAGCTACGATCGCGCCGTCAACACGCCATATCAAATCACCGTAAAGGAATAAAACAATGAAAAATACATGGATTTTGCGCCTCATGGCGATTTGTATGGCGGTGAGTGGATTGGCGACGGGGTGCGCGACGACGCATTCATCTCAACAAGCGATATGGTCGGGTTGGCAAATCGAAAAGCCGCGCCAATCGCCGTCGAGCTCGACCCAATTGGCGATCGAAAAACTCGCCCGGGGATCCCTCAACGAGGCAGAAGACGCGCTCAGGCGCGCCATTGCCGAGGCGCCAAAAGCCGCCGATCTCTGCCTCTATGCCGAAATCGCCGCTTTGCGCGGCGATTTCAAAACGGCAATGGCGCGCTATATTTCGGCATATAACCGACAAGACCTCGGCGATTTCGAAGCCATTGTGCTCGCGCGACTCATGATGATAAGCGCCCAAACTGTCACGCCATTGCCTTGGGACGAAATCAAACAATGGCGAGCAATCCATCCCTATTCGATGGCTCGCCTCGTCACTTTGCAAAATCGCGCCATTCGACAAAACCAAATCACAGAATTTTATTCGGCAAATGGCGCAATTCCACTTACTCAATTCAAATGGGTAGGTCCTTTTTCGCCCTATCCTTATGCCGAATTCGACGATCCGATGCCTTTCGACGGCGATTTGCGGCTCAAAGATGCCTACGATATCGACGATGCCAATGCGCAGCTGACGTCGTTTCGCTATGCGCCGGGCGTGCAAACGCCAATGCCGGCGTCGAAACAAGGGATATATGCGGGCGAAACGGTCGTCGAAGTCGCCAATCCGGGGTCGTATTTGATCGTCGTCGAGGCGAATCAATACTATGCGTTATCGGTCGACAATTCGGAACTGCTACGCCGAGGCCCTGAGCAAACGGGCAAAGATCAGCTGTTGGCCGTCGAACTGAAGCTCGATAAGGGCATGCATTCGATTCGAATTAAACTCGGATTACAGCCCAATTCAAACAATAACTCGCCTGTTTTGGCGTGGATGATTCCGGTTAAAGTCGATAAATCGAAAGAATCTTCGAATCAAGATCGCGCCTCTATTGCAGAAATTTCCGACGACGAAGCGGCTCGCGGTGGCATGGCGACCAGTTCTGCTACGCCCGAGTTGGTCGGCAAAGTCGTCGATATCGATTCGGTTATCGCCACGCGCCAAGGCGATGGCGCAATATATGGGTTCGATCCGTCGAATGCGCTCATGGCATGGTATGGGGCGGCACTGGCCATCGCCGACGGGCACGCCGAAAAGGCCGATGCCATTCTCCATTCGCGCTTGGAAAAAGCCCCCGACGACGTCGTCGCCCAATATTGGCGCGCCTTGCGCTACCGATACGATGCCGATTTGGCGACGTCGCTGCGACACGAAAAAGCCATGCACATTTGGCACGAACTCGTCGAAAAAGCCCCAGAGATCACTGCCGTTGCGAGCGCGATGATCGCCGAAATGATACAGCAAAATCAGCCCAAAGAAGCGCGATTGCTCTGGAATACTCATCGATCCCAATTGCCCAATACCGCCGATACGGCTTTGCTCGAATCCCGAGTCGCCCAAACACTCGATTGGAGCGGATTATCGGAAAAACGCATCAAAGATGCCGCCAAACTCGAACCCAATTCGTGTTCGACCGTTTCGCTGGCCATCAAAAACGCCGCCAATCGCCACCAATACACCGCTTTCGAAGATTTATCGCCGCAAGCACGACGATGCCCCGCCGTCATACGATCTTATGCGCAACGCGAAGGCGACGACAATGCCAACGCCACCGATAAATGGACAAAAGCACTCGCCACGCTGGCAAAGGCCTACCCAAACGACGAAAGACTCAAAGTTTCGACGCTACTCATGCGAGCTGAATCGGGCGATTCAAACGTCACATCGCAAATCATCGACTTCCTCGACGAAGTCAAACGCGGCATCTATCGCGAACCCGATACCGAATCCCTATTGGCCATCGTCGATACGCTACGCGCCAAAAACAAAACCGACGACGCTCGACGAATCCTCGCAAAACTCGTCGATCTCATGCCAAACGACGAAATGATTCAAAACCTCGCCTGGCAAATCGATTCCAAACGACCTCTCGAACACTTGCGAAAAGACGGCATTGCGACGATCCGCGCGTATCTGGCGGCACGACAAAACGCCCCAGAGCCCGAAGCTGGCGCATCGACACTTATCCTCGATTATGCCGCCATGCAAATCGCGCCAAACGGCGCAAAACTCGGACTAACCCATACGATATCGCGCGTTTTGAGCAAAGAAGGTAAAAACGCCGTCGGCGAAGTCTATCTGCCCAATTCTGCCACCGTTCTCAAAGTCCGCACCATCAAAGGCGACACGCTCGAAACGATCGAACCCGAATCGATCGATTTCAAAAGCTCCATCACTGCCCCAAACCTCGCCGTTGGCGATTTCGTCGAAACCGAATACATCACCTACGAACCCCCGATTTCGGCATACGCAAGCCGAGCCGTAAGCGACGCCTTCTTCTTCGCATCCGACCAAACCCCCATCTTGCACAGCGAATTCGTCGTCGAATACCCGAGTGCTTGGAATGCCCAAATCGTCGAAGCCGGCCCTGCGGGCAATATCGAAAGATCTTGCACCAGCCGCGGAGAATCGACGACGTGCACTTTCTTGCGAAAAAATAGCCCCGCTTTCGTCACAGAACCCAATGCCCCAACCGAATTCGACCTCATTCCCAATATCCAACTCTATTACGCTTGGGGATGGCCCGAAATCAAACGCGCCTTGCGCGAATCGATCGCCAGGCAAACGCGACAAACGCCATATATTCAAGCCTATGTCGATCAAATTAAATTCGACAACGACGAGTCATCGTCGTGGAAAAAAGCGCAAATCGCATACGACTTCGTTCTCAATTCGATTCGTGAAAGCGATGCGACGCATTCATCCGATTCCGATTCGGCGACGCAAACGATTACGCGCGGCAGCGGTTCGCGACTCATCACGCTCAAAGCCATATACGACGCTCTCGGTCTGACGAATTACTTTGCATTTATACGCGCCGTCGGCGCACCCCAACAAAGCGCCAATTTGCCCGCACAATACGAATCTTTCTATGGCACATTGCTCGTCGTCGAAACCGAAAAAGGGCCCGCCTACGTCGATGGATCGGAAGATTTCATTCCATTCGACTATTTGCCGACGAGTTTTCAAGGCCAATCGGTCATTCCCATCGACGATAAAATCGAGCCATTTACGTCGCGGCGCGACGATATCGCTAGCATGCAACCGACGATCGAAATCGCCTACGAAATCGACGAATCGGGCGCCGCAACGGCAAAAGCAAGCGAAACGATGCGCGGCGGACGCGGATTGAGCATGCGCGGATTCCTCACCTCGCTCAAAGGCGACGATACGCGTACACATCTCATCATCGAAAACAGCCTGGCGCGCAATTATGGGCGAATTCAACTCACCAACCTGGCCATCGACGCACTCGACGACCACAACGCCCCTCTCACACTACACTACGACTTCGATATCGCTTCATTTGCCGCCACCGATGGCAATATGCTCGACATCAATTCGAATATATTTGCCTATAAACTCGTCGATCAATTCGCCAAACTCCCCGCTTCGACGCGAAAATACCCCGTCATCATCGGGGGCGACGTTTTGTCGAGCCGAACGCTATCGCTCAAAGCCCCCGAGGGCTACACCTGGAATGCACAAACCCTGCACGACGTCGATATCGATACGCCGTTTGGAAAATTCTCCCGAAAACTCACACTCGACGGCGATAAACTCCAACTCCGCGAGTCGATCGAACTGTTGTCGCAACGCATCGAAACGGCGCAATATGCAGATTTCAGGAACTTCTGCCTAGCCGTCGACGAAGCACAGCGCACGATGATTCGCGCACAACGCAACGAATGATCTTTCGATCAATCGTCAACTGCGATTCATAAAATGCACACTTTTCGGAATCGCATTCGCAAAACGCTCATTTCCTTGCTATAGAGTGCGCTCAATACGCTTTGCCGAGCACGTCGCCCCCACCCCCGAGGGTGCGCACGTGCTCTTATCGTCTAGTCACATCGAGGTTTGGACTCTCCATGATGAAACACATTTGGATCGTGCTCACGGCATTCGCCTTTGGCACGATGGAAATTGCACTCCATATCGGAGGAAGCGAATTTTCTGCACTTCAACTCACTTTTCTTCGATTTTTAATCGGTGGGCTCGTCTTGCTACCGTTTGCCATTCGAAACCTATACAAACGCCATTACCACGTCACGCGTCGCGATTTTGGCTCGATCGCCCTACTCGGATTCATCAACGTCGTCATCAGCATGACGCTATTCCAATTGAGCGTCAACCACTGCAACGCAAACCTCGCCGCCGTCCTCATCTCCATCAATCCTCTATTTACGATGATATTGGCGCACTTCATCGTACACGAACATTTTACGTTCAAAAAAGGCATCGTCCTCGCCATTTGCATCGTCGGCATGGTACTCGTCGCCAACCCGCTACACCTCGCCTCGGGCAACGAGCCCATCGGCATTCTCATGGGGCTAGGCGCTTCGGCGACGTTTGGGCTCTATACCGTTTTGAGTCACCGCGTCGTGCGACGCGTCGGCGGCATGACCGTCAACAGCCTCAGCTTCCTATTCGGCGCCTTCTTCGAACTCATCGTCCTCGTCGCACTCGACGAACCGATCGTCAAAGGCATCGGCACCGATACGATCGGCGTCTTGCTCTATTCCGGCGTCGTCGTCACCGGCTTCGGATACTTGTGCTTCATGCGAGCTATCGAAACAAACGGCGCTTCCCACGCTTCCCACGCCTTCTTCATCAAACCGATTATCGCCATGTGCTTCGCTGCCGCCATCCTCAAAGAACCCATCACATGGAATATCGCCCTCGGCATCGCCATCATCGTCGCCGGATTCTCGTTCAATGCCATCGATTTCAAATCGAAACGGCTCGCCAATCACGCCACCAAATGACCAAAATCCAAGCGATTATCTCATTCAATCGCCCGACGGATCTCTTGTTCGTCGATATACCCTCTTTTGTTCGTCGATATACCCCGCAACTCGTGATATAATCGACACCCCTGCAACGATGCGCCAAGATCGATCACTCGACAAAAGCCATCGTCGCGCCTATCAAATGCGACTCGGATCATCGATCCAGCTCGAATCATCGTCGATGCATCTTGAATCATATTCGATATTCTTAACATAGAACGCATTATCTTAGAGCGAAAGCAAAATGAAACGAATTTTAATCGCCATCGCCATTTTCATCGCCGCCACGCCGGCGACCGCCTTTGCCGTCGATCGCGACGACGACGTCAAAATCGAATCCGAAGACAGCATCGCCTACCAACAATCGTCTTCTGTTGCATCGAGCGAAATCGAAGCCAAATTCCCCAAAGAAGCGAAAGAGATTCGCGCCGCTCACGCCCTCCACGTCAAACACGCCATCGACAAAGACGTCGACGCCTATATGGACGACTTCAAACTTGAGCGCATGCGATACCCCGAGCTAGAAAGGGAATACGCCCAACGCGCCATGAACTTGGATCGGCTTCAAATCGAAGTCAAAGCCGTCGAATTTTCCGAAATCACCTCGACTTCAGCCACGATTCATACGCGCCAAGTCACCCAATACGACGACGAAACGGGCACCACACACATCGACGACGCCATCATCAGCTATCGATGGATAAAAGACGCCAACGCCAACGCTTGGAAAATCGCCTTCACCGAACGAAGAAGACTGAGCAATTAACCCAGATTTCCCCGCCATCACCACTCCCCCACGAAAACGACGGCAACATCGATGAAATTTTTTCTCCAAATAGCCCTTGCACTACTCGCCCTTTCGACGACGCAATGCGCCACACAAACCGCCGCGCAAACGCTCGCACCCACAGCTCGCGCGCCAATTGACGACGACGCATTCGCCGCCATCGCCTCGCAAGTCCGCAATCCGTGCAAAAACATCCCCGAAAAAGCTTCTCTCCTCGGCGCACTCCAATCCGATCGCGTCTGCTACGAAGCATCGATTCTCGCCGACGACATCGTCTTCTTCAAATCGCAAGGCCTCAACGCCGACCAAACGACCAAAATGATAGTCGCCGAATACGAATCGATCGTCGCCCCACACGCCTTCCGCACCGACGGCCGCCCGCGCATGGGCAGCAACTCCGCCCCCGTCGAAGTCGTCATATTCAGCGATTTCCAATGCCCTTTCTGCGCACGCGCCGCCAAAACGATGCACCGTATCGCCGAGCGATACCCACAAGATGCATCGATAGTATTTAAACAAATGCCGCTCGTCTCGATCCACCCCTACGCCGCCGCAGCCGCCGTCGTCACGACTTTTGCCAACGAAAAAGACATGTTCTGGCAAATCCACGACACACTATTCGACGATCAAAAGTCGATTTCTGCCAGCCTCCTCACCAAACAAATCGAACGACTCGGCGCCACGCCCGAAGACGTCTTCGACCCCGTCAAAGGTCAACGACTCGCCGTCGTCATCGTCGAAGACATGGCCGACGCCGAAAAAGCCGACATCGCCGGCACGCCAACCGTATTCGTCGACGGCGTCCACATCCAAGGCGGCGCAAACTTCGAACGCGTCGCCGCTCGAATCGAAGCCATCCGATACGCCCAAAATGCTTTGCTCGATCGCACACACTTGCCCCCCAAACTCGACGGCAAAAGCGCAGAAAATTCGCAAACACCACCAAACGACGAACAAAATTCGCCACAACCACACGACGGCGAACAAAATTCGCCAAACAACGAACAAAATTCGCCAAACGACGAACAAAATTCGCCAAACGACAAACAAAATTCGCCACAGCCCCCCAACGACGAAGATTCTCCGAGCATCTAATCCGCCAATCCCTACCACTCCCCCACCATTCACCCTCCATAAGCCAAGGATACGACCGCGATTCTCCGATCATCTCAAGCGCCCATCGCCACACACAGCACGATCACGCCCCCCCAAAAACCGCGCAAACAAAGCAAAAACGCCGCCCATCGCCACATCCAGCACCCGCATTGACATACAAAATCACATTTTGACATTGTACCGTGATTCGTGGAATATTCGCCGCCGATATGGGGTTAAATGTGCGTCAAAGGCGTTCATACGCCTCTTTTGTGATGCGACGAATGTGCGCCACCGAACTGCGCACGTTTCGACCAAAAGGATCAGACATGAGTAAAAATACGTTGATTTCACTGCTTTTCTTACTTCTCTCGGCTTTTGCGCTGAGCTCTTGCGCCTCGGTCAGCACGATGCAAACCGCGGCCGTCGTCCCCGAGGGCGAAATCCGATGGGCCATCGCCTCGACGGGCACGGGCTCCGACGGCGACACACAAGCCATGGCCGACCCCAACTTCGAAGCCTCCATGCGATACGGGTTCGCCAAACACTGGGACTTCGGCGTCAAAATCGACCTACTCGGCGCACAACTCGGCGTCAAATACCAACCACTCGCCGGCGATTTCGACCTCGGCATCGGACTCGAAATTGGCTACCAATGGGTTCGCACAAACGGACTCGACGACCCTAGCGCACACGTCCTCTCCGCACAACTCCCCATCCTCATGGAGTACCACTTTAACCCATATGTAGGACTCGCTTTTGGCCCCAAATTCCTCGGCATCTATGTCCCCGAAAGCGACACCCGCCCCGACATCTGGGGCTACTCCGGCCTCTACGTCGGCCTCATGCTCGGCCTCCCGCTCCGCCTCACCGACGGCATCTGGTTCCAACCCGAAATCAACATCTACGCCAATGCCTACGACGAACGCGAAAACTCCTTCTCGACCGTCCTCTGGCAAGCCGGCGTCTCGGTCTTCTTCGGCGGCCTCTAACCCGCCACAATCGCGTTTATTCTCTGCAACGCGTCTATTGCCCATGCGGGCAATACGACGCGTTTTTTTGTGTGCCTATTGCCCGCTTGCGGGCAATACAGCACACTGGCGCCTATTGCCCTGCTGGGCAATACAGCGCCTTTTTCGC
>SFMP01000064.1 GCA_004554395.1 Myxococcales bacterium
ATCGACAACTTCCAATGGAAATGCACTGAGACGACGGTCGGAACTGACTTCGCCGACGCCAGTGGCACGGTGAACTGATGATGCTGTTGTATCGTTAAACGTCAAACACGTCGATTTCATTGAACAGATAGGAGGATATCATGTTTGCTACGAGACGCATTGACTTATGGGCGGCTTTATTTGCAGGCACAATGGCGATTTGTGCATGTAACGATGGCGACAAGACCATTTCGGAAGATGATGGCTTCGAGAATAATGGCGGCGATAAAGGAAACTCTGGGAACTCGAGCAATACGGGAAATTCGGATAACACAGAGAACTCGGATAACACAGGAAACTCGGGAAACTCAGGGAACTCTGGGAACTCTGGGAACTCTGGAAACACTGGGAATACGGGTGGCGGGACGCAGACGGGGAGCGATTCTTGCGAAGGCGTCGATTTGAAGACGTCGAACGCGCATTGCGGCGCTTGTAACCATGCTTGCAGTCAACTGCCAACCGCCTAAAGGCGGTTGGCTTGCAACTGTCCAGTAGTCATGCGACTATTACGTCTTCTACCTTTAGCTTCCTTCTTTCCAGAAAGAGTGACGTTGCATCGTGGGGTTATTGACTGAACCCCTAAATTCTGAACATGTTCAGAATTTACTGTTTGGTCGTGAATAAAACTTAATCCGAGACCATACAGATTCATTGCGCCGATACGGTCGTCATTAGAACAATAACCGCAATTACGGCAACAAAAGAAATGCCGCTTTTTATCTCTATTACCGCTCTCAATATGCCCACATTTGGGACAACACTGAGATGTATAACGAGGATCGACTTTAATTGTGATGGACTGATTGCGCATAGCCTTATACTTGAGCTTTTGCTCCAGATCGTAAAAAGACCATGATACCGTTTCATATCGTTTCTTTCTACGCACTTTTTCGGTTGCACAGCGAATACCTGTCAAATCTTCTAACACAAATAGCGTTTTAGACGGAGTTGTGTCAACGAGTGCCTTCGATACGCAATGATTTACATCTTGCATCCAACGGTTTTCTCGTTGACCTATATGTCTAATACGCCGGCGTGCAGACGCCGTTCCGCGTTTCTGCAAACTCCTTCTCAATTCCTTAAATTTTGCTCGTTTCTGCTTAATCTGTCGTCCATTAAAAAACGTGGTATTGCCTTTTGAGTCATATGATACGGCGATAAAATTTAGCCCTCTATCAATACCTACCACATGACAAATATCAGACACTTGAGTATCTTCGACTGTAGATGTTACTGGGATATGTAAATAAAACTTTTTCTTTACTTGAACAAGTTTTGCAGTTCCAAACCGATACTTCTTAGAATCGAAATAATCCTCCATTGCGTTTGCATGATAATTGAGCTTTAAACGACCATCAAGCGTATTCACACTAAAACGTTCTTGGGTTAGAGAATAGTCTCGGTTCCATACCAAATCATATTGCGGTCGTTTAAATACAGCATTGATCCATCTGTTTTGATTTTTAATAATCGTTTTGTACTTGGCTATGACAGTTTTTAGAACAGACTGCGCCATCTGAGATTTTAGACCATACTTCTTTCTTAGCGTGTTATATAGTAGTTGATTGAGCGCAAATTGCTGAAGAATACGCGTTTGATACACATAATTTGAGACATAGTTACAGGCATCTCTGTAAGCACTAGTCGTAGCAGATAGCAACGATGCTTCATTATCATTTACTATAACTTGGATTTTTGCTGTCACTGTTAATTCTTGCATATTATTCACTAATATTTCGCTAGAAGATTCAAAGCTTCTCTATCCGTGAGCTTTCGTCTCCAATGATCTCGGAGTGTTTCAAAGTGTTCTGTAATCCAATTAATAATTGTGCCCGACTTCAGGAACTCCTTCTGTGCTTCGATCTTAGTTTTTGAATACAAAATCACAGGTATAAGTTCTCCATTCACAGATACCTTGATTCGAGGGTGATTGTGCTGCACGTTCCTATCGCATCCCGCAGAGTCCAACCAAATATCATATGGAAGTCCAGACTCCTTCTTCGGCAAATTTGCCATCTCATAGCACATTTGCCTCTTTTCTGTAACCCGCTCTCGATTGTTATACCAGATCATCATCAATGCTCCTTAACAAAAGTGGCAAACTAAGTGCTTGCCACTCATCATTAAGATATGATACACAGTACTTTTGTGAGATTCAAGAGCAGAGGAGAAATTTCACGTGACAGAGTACAATAGAAAGAATCGCCGAAAGTACTCTCTAAAAGTCCATATAGTTCTGGTTACATAGTATCGAAAGCCTATTCTCGTTAGCCTCATTAGCGACTGCATAAAACGAAAAATACATGATTTATCCAATCGTATGGGCTGGAAAATCATAGCAATGGAAACAGATGTTGACCACATCCATTTTCTATTGGATTATGATACAACAGAATCTGTATGCAACATGGTCAAAACAATTAAGCAGGAAACAACTTATTTACTTTGGAAGGAGTTTGAGCCATTCCTAACCAAACGATACTGGAAACGACGAATCTTTTGGTCAGATGGCTATTTTGCTTGTAGCGTTGGCGATGCTTCTGCTGAAACAATTAAACAGTATATTGCTAAGCAGGGATAAGTGAGCATTCCTCCCACGGTCTAAAGACCGTGGGTTTCCTTGCCCGCCGTAGTGATGAAAGGCATGCGACAGAAGTGGCATGCGTCGAAGGCGTATGCAAGAGCGTGTTTTGCGCCCCTGGATATGCCGATTGCGATGGTGAAGGGACGAAGTGCGCAACGGATTTATCGACGATGGAGAATTGTCGAACGTGCGGTAAGAAGTGTTTGGAAGGACAGACTTGCGAATCGAATGGATGTCGATTTGGCGATGGAAAGGGATGCAAAGATTGTAGTTTGCGCATAGATGATTGCATGAACGGCCTAAAGCTGTGGAGGAAGTGTGCTGGCGTTCTCTGCTGGATCAAAACAGATCAATATATGTGTGCATCAGAAAAACCGGGATCGAGTTGGGCTGAGGTGAAATGATGTGAGCTTTGGATTGTCTTGGATAGCCAGGGCGTTGCGGGCGCGGCGTTTGAGCGCCCGCACAATGGCGGAGGCGTATGGAGCCCGTATGGAGCGCAAGCGGAATAGGGCGGAATGGCCGTAGCCGACGGCGTATGCGCGCAAGGGCGCAAGCCCGAGCACATAGCCGGCGTAGAGCCCGTATGGAGCGCAGCGGAATAGGGCGAATCGAGCGCGTATGGAGCGCAAGCGGAATAGGGCGAGTGCCTGCGCCGCTGGCGGCGGGCAAAAAAAAAGCGCAACCTCATGAGAGATTGCGCGAATAGGTGCAGAAGGAATCGAACCTTCAACCTGCGGATTAAGAGTCCGATGCTCTGCCAATTGAGCTATGCACCCTTAAAGAGACCGTACGAGTGGTGGGACTCGAACCCACACGCCAAAGACACAGGAACCTAAATCCTGCGCGTCTACCAGTTCCGCCACACTCGCAAGGCGTTATGGAGTAGGTGCAGAAGGAATCGAACCTTCAACCTGCGGATTAAGAGTCCGATGCTCTGCCAATTGAGCTATGCACCCACAAGAAGAAAACGCACAAATACACCCGGTAGGATTCGAACCTGCGACCCTCGGATTCGAAGTCCGATGCTCTATCCAGCTGAGCTACGGGTGCAAAAGAAGGGTGGGTAATGGGGCTCGAACCCATGGCCTCAGGAACCACAATCCCGCGCTCGTACCAACTGAGCTATACCCACCATGTCGAAGGAATCTCCCTCCGGGCTATCCCTGCGAACGGGGCGGCTTATACGCGTGCTGGTGGGTAATGTCAAATAGTTTTTTGGGGGTTGTGCGTTTTTTTTCAATGAGCAATGAGCAATGAGCAGTTAGCAATTAGCAGTTAGCAGTTAGCAATTAGCAATTAGCAGTTAGCAATGAGAAATGAGCAATGAGCAATGAGAAATGAGCAATGAGCAATGAGCAATGAGCAATGAGCAATTAGCAGTTAGCAATTAGCAATGAGCAGTTAGCAATTAGCAGTTAGCAATGAGCAATGAGCAATGAGCAATGAGCAATGAGCAATGAGCAATGAGCAGTTAGCAATTGGTGGTTGGTAGTTGGTAGTTGGTAGTTGGTAGTTAGCGATGAGCGATTGGCGGAGATTTTCGGCGGCGTAGGGCGAACGAGAGGCCGAGGGTGAGAGCGATTAGAGCGGCGCCAGGTGTTTTGGCGTGTCGCGGAGTGGCGGCGCAGTCGCTGGATGAAGTGGAGACGGAAGGATTGTCGGGGTTTTGATCGTCGGTGGTGGGTGGGAGTTCGTCGCCGGGTTTGTAGGGTTCGATTTTGATGGCGTCGAAGACGAATCGTTGGCCGTTGGAGGCGGAGGAAGTGAAGGAGTCGTCGGAGAGTTTGACGTATTGTTCGGTGCCTTCGGCGAGGTCGTATGTGCCTAGGGTGACCCATCCGGATTGGTCGACGTTTGAGATGGTGGCTTTGTGGAGGGAACCGGAGGCCATGACGGAGTACTGTGCGGAGTCGACGACGTTTCCGATGCCGTATTCGACGTATGCGCGGATGGTGTATTTGCCGGGTTTTGTGACGTTTAAGTGCCAAGTTCCGATGGCGTTATTGGTGCCGGATGTGTTGACGGTTGCATAGAATAGATGGTCGTCGTATCCGTAGGTGGAGAGTTGTGACCAGACGACGTTTGAGCGTTCGAAGCATGGGTCGAGCTCGTCGATGATGGTGGATTCGCGGCCGTCGATGGCGAGGATGCATGATTTGGAGCCGGAGGAGGAGGCGTTTGGAATGCATGCGCCGAATCGGCAGATTTCGTTTTCGTCGCAGTTTTTGTTTGGCGAGAAGTGTCGGCAGGCGTCGTCGCCGAAGAAGCCGCAGACCGTGTATGTGGTTTCGTCGGTGCAACGCGTTTCGCCTTCTATGCATTCGTGTTGGCAGGAAGGATTGTCGTCGGCGACGCATTCGCCGTTTTTGCATTTTTGGTCAGGGTTGCAGTGAGAGAGTTCGGACCAGTCGAGGCAGCTGTCGTCGTCGAATGAACCGCATGTGTGGTAGCTGCCTTCGGAGACGCATTCTTTGTCGCCGATTTTTTGGCAATCGTCGGTGCATTGTGGTGGTTTTTCGTCGGGAATGCAGACGCCGTTTTTGCAAGTGGTGTCGTTGGGGCAAGCGGTGATGTTTGACCATTCGAGGCAGCCATCGCCGTTGAAATCGCCGCATTTTTTGTACCCGTTGCCGTCGCATTGGAGTTCGTCTTTTGCGGTGCATTGATTTGTACACGTGACGGCGTCGACGAATTTGATGGCGTCGAAGACGATGACTTTTTTTGCGGTTTGGACGTATGTTTCGCCGGTGGCGTCGCTGAGTTTAATCCATTGGTCGCCGCCTTTTGCGAAGTTGAATTTTCCGAGCGATACCCAACCGTTTTTTTGGCTCATGTCGAGTGTGACTTTGTGTTCGGAGCCAGAAGCGCGGATGACGTATGGTGCTTTGCTCGTCATGGAGTCGCCGCCTTTTGCGACGCTAGAGTCGATATAGGCTTGGACCTCGTAGAGGCCTGGGCGTGTGACGTTGACGGTCCATTTTCCGATGGCTTCGGCGGGGTTTGCCCATCCGTAGGTGAAGTAGAGGTGGCCGGCGTGGCCTTTGGCTTCTTCGTACCAGGATTCGACGGAGGACCGCGAGAAGCATGGGTCTTTGTCGTCGATGATGGTGCCGGATTTAGAGAGCGTCGTTTCGCATTTGACTTCTGTGTTGGCGTTTTCGCCTGGGATGGATGCGGCGGCTTGAACGCAGCTGCCGGTCGTTTTGACGATATCGATATCGGAACCGTAGAAGAATTTGACGATTTTAACCCAGTTATAGCCGCGTTTAGAGGCTAGGCATGAGGCGCCGTTTTGCGACATAGTTCCGCGGTTTGCGTAGTTTTTGGGGTTTACCCATCCTTGAGAGGATTGCGTGACGTTGTCGCCGGATTTTCCTTCGTTATAGGTGACGTATTTTTGTTGCCAAGTGTAGCAAGATGCGGAGGTGTCGCCTTTGTCGATGCATTTGTCGTTGAGGCATGTGTTTTTGCTCCCCGAGACGTAGAAGGCGCACAGCGTGGTGTTTTTATAGCGCAGAATCATGCCGCTCGTATCGTTTGCGGCGGCTTTGCAGAGTCCGAGTCTGGAATCGGCACGACCGTTACACGAGTAGACTTGGACGGCTTGGCTATCGCCGATGGGGTTTGAAGCGGTACCTTTACCGCCGCCGAGATTGTGATAGGCGACGGAACGTGCGGCGACGGCTTGTGAACGTAGGGCTTGTTCGGGTGCGCCGCCGTTTTCGCAGCACGTGACATTTGGCACGTAGTCGGTTTCCATGTCGACGGTGCCTTTGTTGGCGACGACGATGCTGCAGTAGGCGTTGAGAGGTGCGCGAGTGGCGACGATGTCGCGCATTTCGCACATTTTTTCTTGGCATGAATCTTCTTCGGCGCAGCCACATGCTAAGGCGCTTAAGAGGCTCAATAAGATGAATCGTTTGATTGTCGTGCGCATGGATAACTCCTCGATGTTTTAGATGGTGGTTCGGACACACTTTACTTCGATGATAGCACATTGGTTTTGTGAATGCCGATGATTTGGAGCATTTTTTTGGCGTTTTTGGGTGTAGCGCATCAATCACCGTACATCTTGCCTACGTCTTCGATGTACGGGGTTATGGACAGTGGCGGCTTCCAGCCGCTTGTGTGGGGGGGGCTCTGCGTCAACGCCTACGGCGAGCGCAGAGCTGAGGAAAAGGTGAAACAGGTGAAATAGGGTGTATACGAGAGCGTGGCAAACCGCTATAATTGGGGCAAAATGGTCATAAAGTAGGTCCTAATGTTCATCATCATGGCCCAATGGAAGCATAGTCAGAGAGGGAAAATTGTCTCAAGTTATACCTAACCCCTAACCACGAAAGTGTCCTTGACACGGGGGACACTTCACACTGCGTTGGGCAGGCGCATGGTGAGGCGTCGGTTGTCGGTCGTCGGATTCGATTGGCGGGCGCATGTGGATGGGCATTGCATATCGAAACAGTTTAGCGGAGGAGTGATGTCATGTTGTCGGCGACGATACGATCGTTATTGATTTATTTGTGGAAGAGCAACATTTGCCAGAACAAGGGATTGCAGGGGTTGATGGCGTCGCAGGGGGCTGCGGATGTGGAGGCGTTTTGGTCACAGAAGCAGGGGGTTCATCGTTTGCCATCGATTGAGAAAGCCGTTGACGAGGTGAAGGGGTATGAGTTCGAGATGGAATCGAAGAATATTCAATTATTGACGCCAGTTGATGAACATCATGCGTATCCGCTTGGATTATTGCCGTTGTTTCCGATTCCGAGTGTCATCGCCGTATGTGGCGATGTGAAGTATTTGACGATGCCGCAAGTGGCGATAGTTGGGAGTCGTTCGACGCTGGAGTCGGCGTATGATGTGACGCATAGTATTGTAGATGCGATTGCATCGCGAGGATTGTGCGTGACGAGTGGTGGAGCGTTTGGGATCGATGCGATAGCGCACCGTCGCGCGATGGCTCGTCGAGCGCCGACAATCGTCGTGTCGCCAGGCGCGCCCGAGTCGCCTGGGCCGTCGAAGAATGAGGATATTTATGCGTATGCGCGTGAACATGGGGCGATTGTGAGCCAGTATCCGTGTGGATTTGCGCCATTGAAGCGGAATTTTCCATCGAGAAATCGGATAATCGCTGCATTATCTTCGGCGACGATTATCGTCCATTGCCGGGAGAAGAGTGGGGCACTTTATACGGCGCAGGCTGCGCAAAAGTTGGGTAAACCGGTCTATGTTGCCGCTATGCGCGGTATGCATCCGTTGACCGAAGGTGGGCTTGCGCTCGTGAAACAGGGGAAAGCCCTTTTGTTGTCGGATTGCGCCGATTTGGAGCCGATTATTGGCAAAAAACAGCGAGACTTGCCTTTGCAGAAAATGCTCTTCGATAGGGGAGATGCCGAAGAAAATGCTGCGGCTATGGTAGATGAGGATATGGAATGCGACGAGGATGGAGATGAATCGAGAACAGAAGCGGCGGTGGCGAATGGATTTGGGATGTCTTCGAATCTGATGCCGAGTGCTTTGGATGCGTTTTGTCGGGCACAGATGAGGGATCATTCGACGGTCGATGTGATACGGAATATATTGCGACAGAGCCCGATGACGCGGGAGAATTTGCGGCATTTGTTGGGGTATCCGGAGGATTTCGATGAGGCGATGTTGGATTTAGAATTAGGGGGTGAGATAGCGCAGACGGGTGGGGCTTATGGACTTGTGTTGACTCACTGATTGCCATTTTTGGGAAAAGGAATGTGGTCAATACTTGAAAAGGCGGAGGAATCCCCATATAAAGCGGTTGTTTTGCGTCGTTGAAAAGGCGTATTTGGCGGTGTATTCGTTCAGATACGGCTTTTTTGCGATAGACGACGTCGATAGCATTGCATGGATAAAGAGGTAATCCCATGAAAAAAACTCAGGCTCGGTGGTTTGTACTTTGTCTTGCGGCAGCATGTTTTACGGGCTGTGGCGACGATAGCAACGATTCAACGGTTTCTTGCAAAGACATGAAATGCCCAGCGGGCACGACGTGTAACGAAAAAACGGCTACGTGCGATCCTGTGGTGGATAAATGCCAAGACGTGAAATGCGATTCGGGTAAGGTTTGCGATCCAGCGACAGGTGACTGCAAGGGTGCGACGTCGGACAAATGTCAAGACGTGAAATGCGATTCGGGGAAGGTATGTGATCCGGCGACGGGAGATTGCAAGGATGCAACGTCGGACAAATGTCAAGACGTGAAATGCGATTCGGGGAAGGTATGTGATCCGGCGACGGGAGATTGCAAGGATGCGACGTCGGACAAATGCAAAGACGTGAAATGCGATTCGGGGCAGACTTGTAACCCCGAAACTGGGAAATGCGAAGGCGAAGCAAAGCCTGGAAAGTGTGATGGCGTGACGTGTGGTGCGGGTGAGGTTTGCAATCCGTCGACGGGAAAATGCGAAGGTGAAGCCTCGTGTACGGACGACAAAGATTGCAAGTGGGATCCCGATAAGTATACGGAAACGGAGTATTGCAATAAAACGACGGGTAAATGCGAAAACTCAAAATGCCAAGGTAAAACGTGGAATAAGGATTACCAGTATTGTTCGGTGACGGGGATAGTTCAGTGCTATCCTGGATATTGCGATAATAGCGGTATGACGGGTTGTGCATGTGATGGGGAGTGCAATCTCGAAACACATCGTTGTGCGAGCACGTGTGAGGAGATCGAGGGCAATATCGTCATCAATGGAAGCTTCGAAGATTGGACGAGTGGAAAGCTCGATGCGTGGGAGCTTAAACAAAATACGGTGACTGCGGGGGGAAAGGTAGAGAAGAGCACACACGCCAGTGCGTGCAAAACGGCGGTGAAGCTGACGAGTACTAGTATAAAGATCGATCGGCTCGAATCTCTTCCGATGAGTTTAGGATTGCAGTCGTTTACAGGCGGAAATGCCAAGTACGAATGTACGATAGACGCGTTTGGTTATGGCAATCTCAATTTGGGGTATCGCTTGCTCGATGCCGAGGGCAAGGAGGTCAGCGAGAATACGAAAGTTAAACAGCTCGATCTTTGGGGATCGGATAGTTATAGTACGTATGAGTTTGAGATATCGGCCGATACGACAAAAACGCCATACGCCCAGATATTGATCGGTTTCGACAGAAAGAATGATTCTGCGGCATCTGCCGAGATTACGCTCGACAATCTCGTTTGCGTTCCAAAAGGCAATATATGCGATGGGGTGACGTGCGAAGAATGGGAAATTTGTTCGGTAAAATCCGATATTAAAGAGAATGGCGAATTTGTCGGCAAATGCGTTGCGCGAGAAGGCTTCTGCACGATGGAAAAGACGCCAAATGGTGAGCCCAAAGATTCGTGCGACACCGAGATTTCGCAATGCAATACGACGACGCATTTGTGCGAAAAGATCGCAGGGAAATGCTTAAAGCACGAAGATTGTGCGGAAGGGCAGAAGTGCGAACTGAGTCCAAAAGCGGATGCAGATAAAAAGAACAAGTGCGTGACGGGTGATCGCTGCGAAGGCGTGACGTGCAAACCGGAGTGGCAAGCGTGCAATCCGACGAGTGGCAAGTGCACGTTGGCTGCCGATAAGTGTTTGAAATCGATGGATTGCCCGACGAAAGAAGCGCCACTTTGCGATTATAGTACGCATACGTGCGTTGCCATGGACGCAAAAGTTGGCGATAAGCCGCTCAATATCGTACCCAATGGCGGATTTGAAGAATGGGAAGAGGTTACATTTGGCGGGGAGACGTCATACATCTTGCCGGTTAGCTGGTTTGGAACGGAATACAAGATTTATCCGACGCACCTCGTGACCGAATTCGATCCGAAAAACGTGCTTGAGTACACGAAGAACGTCCACGGCGGAACGAAAGCGTTGCAACTCGTCTATGCCAAAGACAAGCAATCGAAACGGTTTAGTTCTGAAGGCTTCGATGTTTCGTCGGTAGGAACGAGTTACGATTGTTCGTACTTCGTGCGCGGTAAAGGTAGTGTACGCATTCACTCCTTTAGCTCGCTCGGCGATATGACGAAGACGGAGTTTACACATATCGACTCGGAAGAGTGGACGCGTATCCCGTTCTCGATTAAGGGAGGCACGGACTTGCGTCTCGTGTTCTATGTCGGCAGCACCGATGCGTCGAAAGATCACATCCAGATCGACGACGTGAGCTGCGTCAAATGGACTTATTAGAAGAACAACACACTCTATGATACTTCAACGTGATATCGCTTCGGTGAACCCCGAAGCGTTGCTTGTGCGATATGTCGATGAAGTCAAAGCCGCCGTCGCAGGCGACGGCTCGACGAAATCGGCTTCTCATGCCAACCTCGATTGGCCCATTCTCTTAGAAGCGATAGCGCAAAACGCGAAGAGCGACGCATCGCAAGAATTGATTCGGCATATACCGTTGCTATCAGATGATGAAATCATCGCGCGTCGGTTTGGCGAAATCGATCAGATCATTGGGCTCATCGATGCGGGCGATGTGCCGGTAGCGGTACACGTCGAAGATATCGACGACATTTTGTTACGTGCGGAGCGCGGAGTCGTCTTAGATGGCGAAGATTTGCTCAAAGTCGCCGCCAATATGTCGACGTTTTATGCGGTTCGTCGATTTTATGAATTGCGCCAAGATGAGGCGAAATATTTATGGGATTATGCGCAAGATATCGTGATTCATCGCGATGTAGAGCGCAAGATCGCGGCATCGTTTGATGCGGATGGAAAGATCGTCGACGATGCGTCGCCGGAATTATCGAGCTTGCGCGAGCGATCGCGGCGATTGTCGGATAGCTTGCGAACGCGTATCGAAGCCAAATTGGCGGCTAGCGATATACAAGATATCATTCAGGATAAGTATTATACGTTGCGCGAGGGGCGTTATGTTTTGCCGATAAAAGCGGCGGAACGGAGCAAACTCAGTGGGATAGTTCACGCCACGAGCGCGTCGGGTCAGACTGTATTTATCGAGCCCGCCGAACTCGTCGAGCTCAACAACGCGTTGCGAATGACCGATTTTTCGATCGAAGCAGAGGAGCAGAAGATCCTCCAAAGTCTCACGCAGCGCGTTGGTGCATTGCGCCAAAATATGCTCGATAATGCGCGTCGCGCTTATTATATCGATGTAGCACAAGCTGTTGCACAGTTTGCGATTTTGTGCAACTGCCATATCCCCCAAATGAGTGCAGGCGAAATCGAGCTCTATCAAGCGCGTCACCCGTTACTGGCTTTGCGCAAAGCCCTCGACGCCGATCAAATCGTCGTCGCCAACGACATCATGCTCATCGATCCGGCTCGAACATTTGTCATCAGCGGTGCGAATGCGGGTGGGAAGACGGTCAATCTCAAGACGGTTGGTCTATTTGCTTTGATGATCAAGGCAGGGATTCCGATTTGTGCGGGTGCGTCGTCGTGTTTTCCGATATTCGAGACGGTATTTGCCGATATCGGCGATGATCAGTCGATAGCACAGAATATATCGACGTTTTCGGCGCACGTTCAGAGCATATCACATGCCTTGCCCAAAGCGAATGCGCGTGCGTTGTATTTGCTCGACGAGCCATTTAGCGGCACGGATCCGGAACATGCGTCGCCGCTCGTACTGAGTTTGACGACGTATTTGCACGACAAAGGCGCGACGACATTTTTGACGACGCATTTTGAGAACGTGAAAGCGTTTGCGCTCGAGACGCCGTGGATCGCATCGGCGAGTGTCAGTTTCGACATGGTGCAGATGAAGCCGACGTATCATCTTCAGAATGGGCATCCGGGGACTTCGGCGGCATTTGAAATCGCTAGCCAGCATGGATTGCCCGACGAAATCGTGTTGCATGCTCGCGATATCTACGACGAAAAGGCGACGAGCCATCTCGAACACGCCATTGCCGAAATCGAAAAACAGCGTTTGATGCTCGAAGATGCGCGTCGGGTCGTCGAACAGACCCAAGCCGAACTCGAAACACAGAAAAAAGAAGTCGAAGAATTGCGCGAGAAGATGCGTGCAAAAGTCGCCTCGGAGCTCGGCCATGACGTCGAAACGACTTTGAATAATATTCAGAAGATCAAGTCATCGATAAGTAAACTTCGGAGAAAGACGTTTTCGCACGAATTTCGGACTCAAACAGAGGTTCAAGAAGAAATATCGCGCGAAACTTCTGCGTTGCAAGAAGACCTTAGAAAGCAAGAGAGTGAGCTTTCGAAGCTGACGGCTCCACCGTTTAAGCCGTTGCCAGAGCGCGAAATCGCGATAGGTAAAACAGTACAGATTCGCCAGTATCGTAAAAATGCGACGATATTGGCGCGATCGGGGACACACGTGACGCTCCAACTTGGGATATTGCAGGTCCATGCGTCGATCCACGATTTGGGAGCGCCTATCGTCGCGCCGAAAGCGCCCGAGACGGCGCGTCAACGCCGGATAAAGAATTCGAAACCGATGGAGACGTCTATCGAAGGTGCACAGCTCGACAATTCCCAGCTCATCGACGAGACGACGCAACGACCGATTATGGCGCAGATCTCGGAGAATACCCTCGATTTGCGAGGTATGACGAGCGACGATGCGATCGAGAAGACGGAGTTTTTTCTCCAGTCGATGCACATACGCGAGCAGGCGATGTGCTATATCATCCATGGTCACGGGACAGGCGTGTTGAAGTCGTGCATTCGCCAATACCTCGCCAAATCGCCGCTCGTCGTTGCGACGCGCCCAGGTCAATATTACGAGGGTGGCGATGGTGTGACATTGGCTTGGCTTCGCATGGTGTGAGAAAGTGAGGGGGATTTTTTGTGTGAAATGGGCATTTACCGGGAGAAAGGTTGTCCTTTTCCGAGTTCGATGATGGGAATTTTTGTGAGAGCGGATAGTTTTCGAGCGAGGGCAAAGCAGGAGTATTTATCGAAAGAGCCTTCGACGATGGGGTGCGGTGTTCCGTCGCGTTCGGCGAGGTAGAGGGCGAAGGCTTCGATGGAGACGTTTTTGCGTCCAGGCCAAGGATAATCGATGAGACCGAAGACGAGGTGAGTGAATCGGTCGAGGTCGTAGGCGACGTAATTGCCCTTTTCGGGGAGGATGATTTGTTGGCTATAGCCGATAGTTTGCCCGATGTCGTCGTGAATGGGTTTGGGTGGTGGGAGTCGGAAGACTTCTTCGCGTTGGCGGAATGTCTTCGAGGAACGGCGGAAGCATGCGATGGCGAAGAAGAGTGCGAGTCCGAGGATGACGAATTCCCATCGATTGAAGTACCAGAATCCGGCGAGAGCGAGTCGGAAGAGTTCGAAGGCGACGATGATCGCCATGAGCCAAGCGACGAATCGCCATCGCTCTCCGATTCGTTGGCAGACTTCGACGAGTCCGATCCATTCGTCATTGCGTTTTGTCAAGATGCATCGATCATATAGCATATATCACTCCTCATGCCGATGCACAGCTTGGCAAAGGGCTATGGCGTCAGCAATGGATTTGGGATTTCTGTCAATTTAACCTTCCAACGATTATCTTCGAGAACGACGACGATGCGCCGAGCGTCGCCAGATTTAGCGATGGCGTAGAGGATTTTTGTCGAATCGTCTTCTTCGTCGTCGGTTCTATCGCCGAATTCGTCGCGAATGTCGGCGAGACCAGCAATAAACACGTCGTTGACTGGGTCAAACGGTATGATGTCGCCGTTTTGCTGTAGTTTGTGTGCGGCAAGCGAGGCTTCGAGATCGCCATCGATGGCGTGTTTTCGCAAGAAATCGACGGAATCGTCGGTCATCCAGGAGAGTGCTTGAGACCATTTTTCGTCGGCGAGAGCCGCAAAGCATTGGATAGCGCTACGCTTTGCATCGATGTAGCGTTTCATCGCTTCTTCGGGTGATTCTTGTGGTTTCTGAGCTTTAACCCATTCGTCTTTTGGCGGCGGATCGGGCAATGAATACATACGCGTGCATCCAGCACAAGCTATCGAAACGAACGACAAGATTGCAATATAACGCCAAAACACCGCATGACCTCAGCAACAGTGGGCACGCGCGAGCGCAGCCCAATCTCAGAAACGCTATGAGCTATATATGAGCGATGTGCAAATAGCAACATCGCAAATGCGTTCACTTTATGCGAAAAGCGATTGTGCCCCGCGTGGGTCCAATCGCTTTTGCGGTGCGTGGCAAAGCCACGCAAAAGAGAGATGAAAGAGACGATTATTCTTGTTCGGCTTTATTGGCTGCGCGAATCGAACGGATGCGTTGTGCGGCGGTGAGGTATCGTTTGCGCAAGCGGATGGAAATCGGCGTGACTTCGACGAGTTCGTCTTCGTCGATCCATTCGATCGATTCTTCGAGCGACATGATGCGAGGAGGTGTGAGGATGATGTTATCGTCGCGCCCAGCGGCTCGCATATTTGAAAGTTTCTTTTCGCGTGAAACGTTGACATCGATATCGTTTGGGCGAGAGTTTTCGCCGACGATCATGCCTTCGTAGCAGTCGACACCGGGCCCGATGAAGAGAACGCCGCGTGGTTGGAGATGGAAGAGCGCATAGGGTATGCTCTTTCCGTCGCGGTCGGCGACGAGAGCACCGTTTTGTCGGTAGTTCATGGCACCGAACCAAGGCGCCCAGCCGTTGAATAGGGTATTCATGATGCCGAGGCCTCGAGTTTCGTTGAGGAATTGGGAGCGGAAGCCGATGAGCCCGCGGGAAGGGACGTCGAATTCGACGTGAACGCGGCCGGAACCGAGGGATTTCATCGTATCCATGATGCCTTTGCGCAAAGCGAGCATTTGTGTAATGGCGCCGACGTTGACTTCGGGCATGTCGAGGATGAGTCGTTCCATCGGTTCGAGTGTTTTTCCGTTTTCGTCTTTTTTTGTGACGACTTCGGGCTTTGAAATGCACATTTCGAAGCCTTCGCGGCGCATCGTTTCGATGAGGATGGAGAGGGAGAGTTCGCCGCGCCCCATGACTTTGAACGTGTCTTTGGAATCGGTTTCTTCGACGCGCATGGAGACGTTGGCACGAGCCTCTTTGAACAGGCGTTCGGAGATATGACGGGTCGTGACGAGCTTGCCTTCTTTGCCAGCGAAAGGTCCGTTATTGACGCTGAAGAACATGGCGATCGTCGGTTCATCGACGCGGACGCGAGGCAAAGCGACGGGATTGTCGATCGACGACAAAGTATCGCCAATGGCGATTTCTTCGATACCCGCGACGGAGAAGAGTTCGCCGGCTGGAGCTTCTTTGACGCGTTTGCGATCGAGGCCGTCGAAAACGTAGAGCTGACCGACTTTGATCGAGCGATTTCCCTTTTCGCCCATGATCGTGAGCAATTCGTCTTCGCACAGCGTGCCTTCGAAGACGCGGCCGACGGCCATTTTGCCCAAATAATTGTCGTAGTCGGTGTTGGTGACGAGGGCTTGTAGATTGCCCTTGGGATCGCCTTTGGGCTCGGGGATGTATTTGATAATGGCGTCGAAGATAGGCGCCAAATTGGGTTGGATATCGTCGGGGCTCGTGCCAGAGACGCCGTCGCGCGCGATAGCGTAGAGGACGGGGAATTCGATTTGTTCGTCGTTTGCATCGAGATCGATGAAGAGCGAATAGACTTCGTCGAGGACTTCGGCAGGGCGAGCATCTTGTCGATCGATCTTATTGAGGACGACGATGACGGCTAAACCGCGAGCCAGTGCTTTTTTGAGAACGAATCGCGTTTGGGGGAGTGGACCTTCGGCGGCATCGACGAGCAAGACGACGCCATCGACCATCGTGAGCATGCGTTCGACTTCGCCGCCGAAATCGGCGTGACCCGGTGTGTCGGCGATGTTGATCTTGACGCCATTCCATTCGACAGCCGTAGCTTTGCCGATGATCGTAATGCCGCGTTCGCGTTCCAATGCATTTGAATCCATGACGCGTTCGACGACGTTTCGCTTGTTGTCGAGGCTACCGGATTGTTTCAAAAGCGCGTCGACGAGCGTCGTCTTGCCGTGGTCAACGTGGGCTATAATCGCGACGTTTCTATAACTCATAGTATTTAAGGTACTCCAGAAATCGGTCTCAGTGAGGCTTTGTCGAAGGGGAAAGCCAAAACCGCTTTTGATGATGTTAAAGGTCTTTGCATGGCGTCACTTCGCGCACGTCTATGCATCGACGACGGAGGGCAATTTTTTGCCTCCGCAAAAACCGCAACTTTGTAGGGCGTTGAATCGGTTTTTGTCAATGTTTTTTTGCGTTGTCTGCAGTGATCCTGTACAAAAAAGTAATACGCATTTGCCTTCGTTTATCATCTCGCCCCTCCCCCTGACCACTCCCCCGGCCTATCGGCCCCCCTCTCCATAAATGGAGAGGGGGAATAGACAGGTTTATATGGATGGGCGGCCCAGTTCCCCTGGCGATGGGGCGGGGCTACTCGCCGCAAACCCCTAACGGGGTTTAATGGAGCGATGAATAAGAAAAAAGCGACTTCGGTCATTGAAGTCGCTTTGATTTGTATCGCTAGGCGATAGAAGAAAAGGATTGGGTGACGTTATTCGGCTTTATCGGCGTCTTCGTCTTTTTTGCAGCAGCATTCGTCTTTTCCGCAAGCCTTATCGCCATCGCATTCGCAGTCTTTTCCGCAACAGCATTCGTCTTTTCCGCAAGCCTTATCGCCATCGCATTCGCAGTCTTTTCCGCAACAGCAGCAGGCTTCTTGCTCGCCCGACGGCATTTCTTGAGCTTCTTCGTCGTCGTAGAGGTCGTTGAGCGCATCGATGTATTTTTCGCAAGCTTCGGGCAACGTGAGTTCGTTGCGTTTGACGAGTTTGTAGACTTTCTTGCCGAGGCGTAGGAAATGTCTTTCTGCTTCGCGTTCGCGGAGTTTTTCTTCGACGACGATTTTGCCTTTTTCGGCGGCATCTTTTGCCGTTTCGACGGCAGCTTTGCCAAGCGATTGGGCTTTGTTCAAGAGTACAGAGAAGGTGTCTTTAACGGTTTCTTTTACATCTGCCATGATTATGTCTCCTGAGTGTAGAGCGATGAAGTATCGCTTGTTTTATGGGCAGGCACTAGGGTGTGCCTTTCGAATTTCATCGAAGCTCTTTTGGTATCGGGCTTTTCTGAAATCGGTTAAATCATTGGAATCGCTTGTGAGAGCGTCGTTAAGCGTTTTGCAAGCGATATCGAATTGCCCAGCTTTTGAATAGAGAACGGCTTTAGCGAAGGGAAAGTCGTAGGGCAATCCGCTGTATTGGAGTTGTTCGATTTTTTCGATTTTATTTTGAAGCGGTAGCGAGGAGAGTTCGATTTGCCACCGCAAGAAGGCTGTTTGTTCTTCGGGGGAATCGAAACGCGAAGCGGTATAGAATTCTGCGACGACGGCGAACCAAAGGTGTCGGTGTAGGAGAGCTGCGATTTTTCTCGATTGTGGCGAGAAAGAGCCGTCGTTGCCGCGCAAATGTTCGCGTCGATCGATTTGATCGAAGGCGTTGATTTCGGCGTCGATGATCGAGGCGATATCGGGCACGTGAGATTGGCAAATGTCGATGATATGTTGCCGAGCCTCGGGTTTGGATTCATAGAGAGGGGCGAGGGTTTGGAAAGCTTGCTCGCTTATCCAATAAATCGCAGAGAAGGATGTGTTGGCGATGAGGCCGGCAAGGTCGGCTTCGAGCTGACCTTTGGCGTCGCGAATGGCCTGTTCGTTGGCGTCGTTTGTATCTTCGATAGCGACGCGGGCTTTGTAGCTGATCCAGTCGCAGATCGTCGGGATGGCACTGATATCGTTGGGATCGGTTGGTTGGCCGAACCATGCTTCGTGAGCCTTATCGAGGAGTGCGAATTGCCCGTCGATCGGTTCGAATTCGAGCGATGATTGCTGCTGTGGCAAGAGCAACATGACGATAAAACTCGCCATGATGATAATGCCAATGATGGTCATGATGCGTTTCGATGTGTTCATAGGACATCCTTGAAGAATTACCGATCGCATTATACCACGAAAAGAAGACGCTAGTGAATTAAAATCACTGCGTTAGAGATTTGCATCGCGCCGTAGCTTGTTTGACGGCATCGGTTTGTTTTGCGCGCGGCGCGTATTCGAGAGCTTCATCGTATTTTCCCAGGTTCGTGCATGCGATGGTGAGCAATTCGTAGGCGCGAGCGATTTGATCGCGTCCATCGGCGGCGAGTTTCATTTGGTGCCCGAGCATTTCGAGCTTTCGCCAATCGTGTGCACGCGCTGCGACAAGCCCTTTTTCGTAGAGCGCTTCGGCTTGAATGCCGATGTGTTTCATCCGCTCAGTGGCATCGTTGCCCGATCCGCGTATTGCCTTCATAAAATCGTTGAAGTTGATGAATGCAAAATAGATCGAGATGATGATCATGAACATGTTTCGGCCGAGGGCAAAGTAGATGATCATGCCGACGGCTAAGACGAAGCTGAAGATCGAGATGATTTGGACGGCGCGTTCGGGCTTTGTGATCTTTGCCAACAGGTGCGTGAAGACTTTGCTACCGTCCATGGGGCGGACGGGGAGCAGGTTGAATATGCCCCAAATCAAGTTAATGTACATCGTATAGGAGAGGAATATCTTCAAGAGTTGGTATTTGTCGAGGAGAGGCGCAAATCCCAAGAGATTGACAAGGAATAGGATGCCAAAGATAACGCCAGCGACGACGAGGCCAGCCATGGGGCCTGCTAGGGTAATGAGAAAGTCTTGTTTTGGCGAATTGGGGCGTGCGTGTGTCGTGAGTCCACCCAAGCCGCATAGCGTGACCTCCGGGTTGAGGTGGAAGTGTTTTGCCGTGAGGGCATGGCCGAATTCGTGGATGAGCACGCCTAGAGTGGCGCATGCTCCGAAGATAAAGGGATTATTCATTCCAACGCTCAAGATGAGGATGAGCAGGATGAACATGGGCTGAAAAGAGACGGGAATGCCTTTTATCGTAAATAGGTGGATACCTTGCATTATTGTCCTCGATGTGATGCGCCCCGCAAAGCGCCACTCGGTCGCTTCGCAGATGGGGTCGACGCATTGGGTCATGCGCTCGCAATTGGCATGTGGCGGCGCATGGCGTCCATAGACTAAAACGCTTGAGTTGATCAATTCATTCCTCTTGTTTTGGACCGCAGCCCTTGGCCGTTTATTTTGGACCTCACTCCCTGGCCTGTCGGCCACCCCCTCTCCATGAATGGAGAGGGGGTAAAGACGCCCGCGTTGCGGGCGTAGTCGATTTTGCGATGGGGGAATGTGACCTCAGCCCCGGCCTGTCGGCTACCCCCTCTCCATAAATGGCGATGGGATGTAGACATCTGCCTACGGCAGATGTGAGATAGTTGGCGAGGGGGAATAGACGCCCGCGTTGCGGTCGTTGTCGATTTTGCGATGGGAATGTGACCTCAGCCCCGGCCTGTCGGCCACCCCCTTTCCATAAATGGCGATGGGGTGTAGACATCTGCCTACGGCAGATGTGAGAAATTTTGTGATGGGAATGAGCGCCCTGAAAGGGCGCCAGAATACAGCCCGGGGTAAACGAAGTGCAACCCCGGGCGCCCAGAGCCCGTATTGAGCGATAGCGAAATAGGGCGACAAAAGCCCGTATTGAGCGATAGCGAAATAGGGCGCCCCAAAAAAAGACAAAGAAAAAGCTTCGAAAAAACGCGGAGGGAATTTCGAAGAAAATTCGGGGAAAACGCCGAAAATAGAAGCGAAAAACGACAAAAAAAGCGAAGATGAAATCACCTTCGCTTTTTGAGAATTGCTAGAACGCGTTGTTTGTGGGAAACGCCTAGAGTTTTGCCTCGCTTGCGATGATGTGGATGCGAGAGGCGAGTCCGTCGGTTGATTTTTCGATTTCGCCCATGATGGCGAGTATTTGTATCATGCGGTTTCGATAACGTTCGAGAGCGTTGGCGCTACCACTGAAGAGTTTGGTGCGTTCGAGTAGGACGATTTCGTCGGCGAAGACGGTTTGTTCTTTGCCGTCGTTGTCGGCGATGACGTAGATGAGGCGGTTGGGTAGAGTGAGCGTCGTGTCGGTGGTGATTTCGACGACGGGTTCTGCGCCAGCTTTTGTTTTTGCTTTAGCGGGGGCGTAGATGCGGGCTTTGTATTCATCGTCGGAGAGGCGTCCGGAGGCGTGCATGGCTTCGAAGGCTTTGGCGGCGTCGGCGTCGTCGGTGAGAGCGCTTTTGACTTGGTAGATTTCGGTCGATTGTAGTGCCTTGAGCGTGCGGTCGCTGTCGGCCTCGGTGATTTTGAGGACGTCGGCGGCGTTGACTTTGATGGCGTAGACGATGTTTCGGTCGGTAGCCGAGCTCGTGCCGAGGATTTGTTTGATTTCGGCGGCGTCTTTTTCGGTGTTGTCGATGTGCGACTGTAGCAGAGCGGCGAGCAATGACGTGCCCGCGCCGTAACCGCGGATATCGCTGAGCGGATTTTGAGCCGAGTTGCTGGCCATGGAAATGACGTTTGCGGGGAGTTTGCTGACGTCGAGGACGAAATCGTAGTCGGCTTCGTTATATTTTTTGATGACGTCGTTATAGAAGTGTTCGTTGTATTCGAGGACGCCGGCGCCGAGCGATTCGCTACGCTGTTTGAAGAGCTGTGCGAACGTTTGGAAGTTGTCGACTTTTTGTTTAATGGTGGGCTCGATTTTTTGTGCGACGTCGATGCGGAGGTTGACTTCGGCGCGTTGTGCGAAGACGTATTGCCAGCACGAACCGATGAAGGCGCCAAAAGCGAGCGAGACGAGGATGACGACGCCGACCATGATGGGCTTGGCGCGGTCTTTTGGGGGGAGTAGCGACTTATCGACTTGGTTCAAGTTGTAGTCGAAGAGGCGCTGTTGCTTTGGGGCATCGTCGATTTCTTCGATGATGACTTGTTGTTGTTGGCGTTTTGGAAGTTTTGATCCGAAACCACCACCAAAGCCGCCGCCACTAGAGACACCACCGCCAAAGCCGCCTGCGCCGCCAGATTTGGCAGCCATGCGAGCCTTGAGCTCGTCGATGTTTTTGAACTTGGAATTATTGCTGGAAGAATTCAACACTCCCTCCTGGGCAGAAAGAATCGCGAAGACCGTTTTCAACGGCATTCACAAGAAATATCGTCGACTCGAAAAAATATGGGGCGCAGTCTGCGGTGTGAATTCATCGGCGGACTGCTGAAATCTCTTTCACTAAGGGTTTGCGATAAATCCTTTCGGATTATCGATGATCATTGGGCTTTTGGCAACGATTTAGAAGGTCTGTGAAATTGTTGCCGAGATTTGGTTCTCGACAACTATTTTAGAAAGTCTCCGAAATTGTCGTCGAGATTTGGTTTTTGTCAACTGTTTGAGAAATTCTCTGAAATTGTCGTCGGGATTTGGTTTTCGACAACGATTTAGAAGATTTCCGCAACTGTCGTCGTTCAAGTGCCTTTGTGGTTTAGGTATCGGGGATAAAGGCTTTGAGGTCTTGTTGAATCGTAGCGCTCGAGGCGACCGTTTTGTCGATGAGGTCTTTGATCGTCTGTGTGCGCCATTCATAGCGAGCTTTGGCGTTGGCGGATTTACCGAAGAAGTGCTCGCGGTCGACTAAGATGACTTCGTCGGCGAAGAGATTCGACTTATTGCCTTGTCGGTTGGTGACGTCGTAGATGAGGTGATTGGGCAAATCGAGGCCTTCATTTCGCAGGCGTGCTTCTTCTCTTTTGTCTTTTGGTTTGTAGTCGCGTCGAGCGCGTTGTTCGTTCGACCATTGGCCATCGTTTTTGATATCGCCATAGAGCGACGAGAGTTCGGCATCGTCTTCGACGACGTCGCGATATGTAAAGATCGAGATGACGCCATTGGCATATTGCGATCGCGGCGCGGTCGTCGCCAAGTAATAGAGTGCGTCGGGGATGACTTGCATGGCGTAGAGCACGGTTTCGTCGCCGGAGTGGCTCTGGAGCTCGAGGATCGACTCGGAGTCGGCACGCGTTTCGGCCAAGTGCGTTTCGATGAGTTGTCGCAAGAGCATCGATTGTGCCGAATATTCGCGCAAGCCGACGAGCGGATTGGCTTTGGGGTCGATGAGGAGGACGGCTTCGCCCGTGATATCGCTCGACATATCGAGCATGAATTGCGTGATTTGCGGGCTCCGGACTTTCGTTTTGAAGCTCTCGAACGCCGCTTCGCTATAATTCGCCCCTGCAATTTTGTCGAATTCCTCTTTGAGCGAATGCAGAGCAGTAATCTTGTCGCTGACCGTTCTGTCGATGGCGCGAGCTATCGATGCTTTTCGCTGGACATCGGCTTTGTCGGCTTTGACCGAGGCGACGCCATAACCGATAAAGGCGCCAATGATGGCGGCAACGCAGAACGCCGCGCACGCTTTGTAGACGCGCGTATCGACGCCCTCGGGCTGAACGGTGAGCATGTTCTGGTAATCGGCTTCGTCGAGTTCGCTGATTTGGGGAACATAATTGTAATCGTCCGGCTCTGCCTCGTACACTTCTTGTATTATGGGTTCGGGACTCGTGTTTTGTGCTGCGTTTTGAGTTCCGATTCCGGGATTATTGCTCGAAAAATTCAACATCCCCTCCTAAAGCAAGTCATCACTCGCGCGACTCTGGCGCGAAACGGGTTTCTCCACCTCACCGTAGACACTATGCCATACCGATGCGGTGTGCGAATTTACGCCAAAATGCGCCGTTTCGTCAACCTAAAACTCTAAACACGGAATCGTCGGCATCGTGCGCCAGTTTCGGGCTCTGCATCTACTGTATATGCATACGCATTTTTCGTTTTGGGTAGAAATAGGAACGATTGGATGGGCGGGGGGCGCCCTATTTCGCTATCGCTCAATACGGGCTCAGGCGCGCCCTATTTCGCTATCGCTCAATACGGGCTCAGGCGCGCCCTATTGCCTGCGGCAATACGGGCTTTTGCTACGGCTATTTCGCCCGTTGGGCTCAATACGCCTCCGCGGTCGCCCGGGGTTGCGCTTTGCTTACCCCGGGCTGTGTTCTGGCGCCCCTTCTGGGCGCTGGTGGTAGGGACGATCGGAAACCCGACACCACTAGTCGGGGAGTACGTAGAGTTCGACGGGGAGTGAGATGATTTTGCCTTCGCGTCGGATTTTGACTTGGATCGTATCGCCGGGTTGGTGTGTATCGAGGGCGTTATAGAGCGTGTCGTAGTTCGTGACTTTTTTATCGTCAATGCCGACGATGACATCGCCGATATAGGTGCCGCGATAGTTTTGTTCGACGCCGCGTAGCCCGGCGCGCGCGGCTGGGGAATTGTTGGCGACTTGGCGCACGATGACGCCTTGAATGCCGTTTCGGCGAGCAATGGCATCGGGCAAGATCGATATGCCGAGCCCGATTTGTTGGGCTTTTCCCGTTCGGATGATTTGTGGCACGACGCGTTTAATCGTCGAAAACGGCACGGCAAACCCGATCCCCGCCGAGGCGCCCGATTTCGAGAAGATCATCGTATTCATGCCGATGAGTTGACCGCTCGAGTCGAGCAGAGGACCGCCCGAGTTGCCGGGGTTAATCGAGGCATCGGTTTGGATCATGTCGCGAATCGTCACGCCGCCATAGCCGAGTTGATCGCGTCCCATGGCCGAAATAATGCCCGTCGTAATCGTGTGATCGAGCCCGAATGGGTTGCCGATGGCGATGGCTTTTTGCCCGACGGCGAGTTCGTATGTGTCGTCGGGTCGCGGAATGGGCGTCAATTCATCGGCTGGGGCATCGATCTTTAGTACGGCAATGTCTTTCTTGGGCTCGCCACCGACGAGCTTTGCCGGATAAGTCTTTTGATTGTAGAGTGTGACCGTGAGGTGTGAGCTGCCGTCGATGACGTGGTAATTCGTGATGATATGGCCGTCGGTATCCCATATAAAGCCCGATCCAGAACCCGAGGGGACTTCGGTGGCGCGCATCGTATATCGATCGCGGACGATTTGATTTTGCGTGACGAAGACCGTTCCAGGACCCGCGTTGTCGAAGATGTCGACGGTATTTTGTTCGTCTTCTATTCGGAATCGTCGTTCTTTCTTCGTTCGATCGTCTTTTGCATACAATTTTATTGCATTGTCTTGGACGATTGGGGCGTCGTCGACTTCGGCTTTGTCTTTTGCCATGTCGATGGCGTCGACTTGGGTGTGGGGCATTTCTGATGGCGCTGCTGCGACTTGGTCTTTCTGACAACCCGCGCACGAAATGAAGGGCATACATGCCAATACGATGAGATATGTCAGGTGTTTCATTTTACAGATCTCTTTTTTATTCGCTTAAAAAGCTGGTCTTTGTCTTTGCCCTCGTCATTGTTTTGCGCTCAATAGGGGGCGAGGAACGGAAGATGTGGCGTTTAGGGTTTACGCGTGGCGATGGTGAGAGGCGTTTGGGTGCTACAAGTCCATTGCGCCGTTGGCGGTGCCAAAACGTCGTTGACGCTTCGTATTTCGACGGTGTTTTCGCTCAGGGAGAGTAGCCATTTCCCCGTCGGGTCGAAGTCGACGACTTCGGTCCCCGTATCGGGCGTGGGCGAGCCTATGAGGGTGATGGGAGATCCCTTTTCGTCGACGAGTAGCGTGCCGCTTTGAATGGCTAGGGCGAAAATCGGTTTATTGGGGTGAGATGCGATTTTTCGCACGTCGAACTGCATGGGGAGCGTCGCGATTTCGGTGGCTTCGTTTGGCGCATTTTTGGCGGCTGCGAGGCTGACGAAAGTCGTTTTGTCGAGGCTCGCAAATGCCACCGTATTGTGGTCGTAGAGGAGCGCGAAGCGGACGGAATCGCTTGGGGCAGAGGTGAGAATGGCATTGGCGTTGTCGAAATTCCAGGGCGATAGGGCGATTTTATTCGTCGTCGTCAGCGACATGATATCGGTTGCCGAAGGCATGAGCGCGAGGGGGAGTGTATTGGAGATGTTTTCGAAGATGTAGTAACCCTTTTGCGGCTGTGCTGCGTCGAGTTCATATCGCTGAGAGATGCCTAGAATACGCAGTTGCGACGTATCGTCGATAAATTTTGCATCGACGAAGAGATCGTCTTCGCCCGCAATCGCTTTGTGCGTCTTCCCCGTCTGCGTATCGAGTACCCATAGCTCGCTTTTGACTTGTTTTTGCGGCCCGAAATCGACGTTGACAAAGGCGATATAACGCGCCGATGCGTCGATGGCCGCCGAACGGACTTTTCGCAACAAGACGGGGTATTGTTCGCGCTTTGCGACGTCGCTCTTTTCGAGCTTATCGAGAGCGCAAGCGGCAACGGCTTTATAGGGGAGCCGTTCTTCGCCCTTGATATAGCGTTTGAGGTAGAATTTGGCTTCGTCGTATCGTTGTGTGGCGAGCTGTATAAAGGCATTTTGATAATCGTCTTCGGGTTTTGGGACGAAGAAAGACGTTTTAATAAATGTGATGCCTGGATCGCGTTTGACGCCGAGCATGAATTGATCGAGAGCATCGTGCCATTGACCATTGCGCGCAAGTGCCGATGCCAAGCCATAGAGGGCGTGTTCGCTTTTGGGATTGTCGGTCGTGACTTTTCGATAGGCATCGATAGAGCTTTGCAAGTCGCCCATCGTCATATAGAGTTCGGCCAAATTCCCTTCGATCATTTGGTCGAATGGCTCGTGTTTTGGGCATGTGAGCATGAGCGATTTGGCGTCTTCGTAGCGCAACATTTTCGTCAAGACGGTCGATTTGGCGAGGCAGATTTTGCTCTTCATCTCTGGGGTGAGGTCGCGTTTTTCGAGTTGTTCGTAGAGTGCCAATTCTTCGTCGTTTAGGTCGTTTTCTGCAAAGAGGCTACCGCAAGCGAGCGCGATTTGGATGGCATGGGTATCGTCGATGATGGGAGTGAGATCGGCGATGATTTCGCGGCATAGGACGACGGCGGTTCCCTTTTGCCCTGCTCCGTATGCTTTAGTGACGTCGTCTAGTCGGTTGACAATGTCTGTTAAGAGCTCTTCGCGGCTCAGAGCATTTTTCTTCGACGATTTTTTTACATCGCCAGATTTGCTCTGCTTTTTATCGGCTTTCTTGGGCTTTTTATCGGCTTTTTTTTCTTTCTTTTCGTCTTTTTGCTTTCCCGTATGCGATGGATCGTTTTGGGCGTACAATGGGGCAATGGGCGATAGATCGCCGGTAGGCGTGGTGCTTTGGGCGTGAGCGAGGCTCGGGGCGCAAAGCGCGATAAAAAGCGTCATCCATGTGCGTATAGATATCATTCGACCTCCTGAGCGGTAACGTCTAACCGCTGTATATGGTAACGCAAAAGAAGCGAAAATCAGTCCTATTTTTTGGAATAGCTTTGCGGCGTCGACATGGCGCGTGCAGGGCTATGAATCGATCGATGATGATGGCAGAAGGGGTAGAAAAATGAAACGCGCGTTAGTCGTTTTACATCGAGGATTTGAAGAGATCGAAGCCGTGACGGTTATCGACGTATTGCGTCGAGCGGGTATCGATGTGATCGTTTGTTCGACGTCGCCGTGCGCGAGTGTGGTGGGATCGCATGGTTTGGAACTGTGCGTTTCGCAGTCGTTGGGCGATGAATCGGTGATGGGGAACGGGGAATTCGATGCGATCGCGTTGCCCGGCGGGATGAAGGGCGTCGAGGGGCTATTGGCGTGCGATGAGCTCAGAGAATTGATTTGTGCTCAATCAGCGCGAGGCGGCATTTTGGCGGCGGTTTGCGCTGCTCCGCTCGTTTTGGCGCGAGCAGGTGTTTTAGAAGGGCGCGATGTGACGTGTCACCCGTGTGTGCGCGATCGGATGGGGCGCGAAGTCGTCGAGGCGCCCTTCGTCGTCGATGGTACGATCGTGACCGGGCGGTCGGCGGGTTGCTCGTTGCCGTGGGCATTGGCATTAGTTGGCGCCCTTTTGGGTGCGATTCCTCAATCGCTCCTCGATGGCTTGTGTAGCCCGACGATCGAAGAAATGCGCCAATAGCGGTTTATGTCCAATCGTCGCATTCGCTCCACGAACGGACGAGCGTGAGCCCCGAAGCGGGAGCGGTTTCGCCCGCCGCCGTGCGGTTTTTGGCGTCGCGAATGGCAATCATTTCGGCGGCAGGGCGTCCGAGCCCGAATTCGATAAGGGTTCCGACGATGATGCGCACCATTTGTTTGAGAAACGCCGTCCCGAAGACGTCGATTTCGATGAGCGATTCGTCGCCTTGGTGCGCATCATCGATGGGGAATGGGGCATATACGAAAGCATCGCTTCGTCGCGTGATGTCGATTTGAGTTATCGTTCGGATGGGGGATTTGGCTTGGCAATCGATAGCTCGGAACGACGAAAAATCGTGCGTACCGATGAGGTATTGAGCCGCCAATCGCATGTTGTCGATGTCGAGTTTTCGGGTTCGAGCGACGCGATTGAGCAAGTGCGGTGGCACGAAGAGCCCTTCGTAGAGCGTGTATCGGTAGTGTTTTCCGCGGCTGGCGAATCGGGGCTCGAAGGCGGTTGGTGCGACGAGGGCGCGTCGGATGAATATTTCTGGGGGCGTCGTCGCGTTGAGCGCTTGGACCCAGCGATCGGGGGGATAATTTCGATCGGTTTCGAAGGCGGCAATTTGGTATTGTGCATGGACGCCGGCATCGGTACGGCTGGCACCGCGCACCGTGGTGGGGGCGTTATTAATCTTAGAAATCGCAGCCTCGAGGCAGCCTTGAATGGTGCGGGCGCCAGCTTGTCGTTGCCAGCCCGAAAACGGCGTGCCGTCGTAGGCGACGATGAGAACTATCGTTTGCATAGGCGGTTAAAAATCGATCGTCGTCATGGGGATGAGTGCTTCAGATTGAGCCGTGGCAATCTTGACCGATAAGACGTCGTGACGTGGCATCATGGGGAATGAAAAATCGATCTTGCGAGCGACGATATCGGACGGCGCGAGCTCGGTGACGTCGTAATGATTGGGCAAGAGCGGGACTTCGAATCCGATTTTGCGATTGACGATTTCGAAGCTAAATTTGAGTTGATTTTGTGCATTGATCTTTTGTGTGACGCGATAGAACACGGTCATCGTGAGGATTTTTTGAGATTCGAAATCGAGTTTGTCGATTTTAAATCCTTCGAGTGTGATTTCATCGTCGAGGGGAATTTGCATTTTCGTCGCTTCTTTTGGAAGTTCGTTGATGAAAATGCTGTCCATTGGGTTAGACGATGTAGATTCTGCGGTTTCTCCGATGAGATAGAGTCGCGACGAAGGGGCATCGATGAGGGGTAGGTTTTTGCGTGCACCTTGGGCAAACATGTGTCGATAGGTGATGTTGATGTCGAAGAGGGCGTCTTTTGGGATGATATAGAACGCGGCTTCGGCTGGGGATTTTGGATCGAGGGCTTGTAGCATGTTTTGTCGCGAAATCGGTTTGGCGACGTCGAGAGAATAGGACGAGAAAGTCGAGATACGGCAACGGTTGCTTTCGCAGACGTAGCCTGGGTCGCAGTCTCGATACGATACGCAGAGTTGATGGTTTTCGCCCGAGAGCAGATAAACGGGTTCGGATTGGTTTGCCAATTCGAAGTATCGCTGGATGAGGGCTTCTTCGGTGAGGTTCTCGGTCACGGAGGGGAGATAGGTGTGATAGATATAGGTCGAAGAGATGACGGCGATGAGGGTGAGCGTTATCGCAGCGGCATAGGGCATGGGAGTCGTTTCTTCGCGCGACACGCGTATGAGTGTCGAGCTCGAACTCGAACTCGAACTCGTTCTCACCTCGTGTTTTGGCCGTTTGAACTGTTCGCGTAGCGCCGTGAGCCTGTTTTGAATCGTCTCGGCAATGCCCGAAAAGGCCAGCGGCGTGAGGCAGGCAAATATGATGGCATAGACGATGAACTCCGATGGGAGAGAAAACTTTTGCCCCCAATGCATGAGCGGATCGGTGAGCAAATATCGCACGATTCGATAGGGTTCGTCGTTGAGCGAATACATGGCGAAGAAGAGCGTTGCCCAAGCGAAGACGATGAGGAAAATGCGAGCTTCGAGGCTATTGCGCACGGTACGCCAGAACGTTTGGGCGCTGATGGCAATGCCAAAGAGAATTGCCGTCGGGACAATGCCTGCGAAAAAGACGCGATTGCATTGGTTGACGCCGACGAATAGGGCGATGAGATCGGCGATAATCCAGCAGAAGAGCAGTTTTTGAAGCGCAGAATGCGCATCGTTAGCCTCTTTTTTATCTTGGGCAAATTCGCCGATAAATGGCGCATTCGAGATGGCGAGTTTTTTGTGCGAGACGAAGAGGCAAGCGAGGGCAATGGGGAAGAAACAAGCCCATGGCATGAGTCCATAGAGCAAGATATCGATCCACGAAAACCATCGGATATTTTGCGTCGAAGCGGTGGGCTCGACGGTCGAACGCATGACGTATCCGCGTTGATAGGCGCCATTTTGGACTTCGATCCACGGCGAAATCTTGTCGTCGTTTAGGACGCGCAGTAGCGTACCTTTATCGGTGCGAAAGACAGGGGTTGGGATAATGCCCGATTGCAAGACGGCGTTGTCGTTGTAAGTATTGGCAGAGATTGCCGAATTTGCGTCGGCAAAAGCTTTCGACGGCTCGGTCGCTCGCACGAGCGGTAGCACGTTTTTCTTGTACGAGCTGTTGGTGTGGTACCAGAAGAAGCGCAGGGCATTTTCGAAGCTCCCCTCGAGGTCGGGGATTTGTTTTTCGGCGCGGATGGGGGTTTGTTTTTGGAATCGCCACATCAAATCGTTGACAAATGTCTTTCGATCGGATTCGCTTTGCGCGAATATTTCGTTGGCATTTGTATTGAGATTTGAATGCGATTCGACGAGGATGAATGGTCGTTGTTCGGGGGAATCGGGGGTTGCGCTCGAACTTTTGACGGTTCCGATGATTTGTTGATTGCGTCGTTCGATCGAGATGACGTTGTCGTTATCGAGCGCGTTGTTGACCTCGGCTAGGGTCATGGGTGTGCGCCGTTCGATGGCGTAGCGCGATTGCGTGACAATAGTTCCGAAGATGCAACCGATGGCGACGAATGCCAAAAAGATGCTGACGATGAAGTAGCGACAGCTCAGAGGCTTGAGAAATGCTTGCTTTTGGGGGTGCCGGCGCATGACGAATAAAAACAGCGCACCGCTGAGGGCTAGGATGGCTAGGGCAAATAGGCCGCCGGCCAGGAAGGATAAAATGCAAGATACGCCCGTAAAAACGAGCATTGTTCGGTGCATTCGCCGAGTTGTTGCATAAGAAGCGAGCAAATAGAAGAGTTGTGGCGTCGAAACGGCGACGATGAGCCAAATATCGCCGTGGATGAGTTTTCCGCTCAAGACGAACATGGGCATTGTGAGGAGAGCGATGACGGTCATCCATGCGGCGCGTCGCGTCGAAACTTGCCTGACGGCAAAAAAGCTAAGGCAAACGATGAAAATGCCCGCCAGGGCACCTGGCAAGCGAATCCAAAAGGGATCGATTTCGCTAAAGATGTGCGACGAGAGCGATAAAAACCAGAGCTGTAGCAGGGGCTGAGCGACGAAAACGTTGTCGACTTGAGGGATCCAAAACGACGATTCGAGGATGCTCGATTGCGCCATGCGCTGAGCCGCCAGGAGCGTAGACGTCTCCCATGGCTCCCAAAAGTTCATGCCATTGTGGGAAACGGTGAGTATAAAAACGAAGGCCGAAATGCCTAGCACGAGCACGGTATCGACGATAGAACGTCGGGTAATCATGACAATCTCCGTCGCAAAAGACTTTGAGCAGTTGCACGCAAGAAATGGCGCGCCTTAGGTGCTAGGATTACCACATCGAGCAAGGCATTTCTTAGAAAAAGTTATTGGGCGTTCTCTGTTTTTGTGCCGGTGGGAGCTTTTTTTGCGTCTGCATTGGGATTGCCGACGCGGGTCGGGCGTTTAGCGGGCTTTGGATTGGCGGCGTGATTGGCGTTGTCTTGAGCTTTTGGGGCTTCGGTGTCGGTGGTTGGCGTGGCTTTGGTCGGGGGTTGCCCCGGCATGCTTTTGACGAGTTGGGTGACGAGGGCGATGAGTTGATCGAAAGTCGCCTGGTCGTAGTTAATCGTCATCGTGACTTCGGATTTTGAAGCGTTGAAAGCAATACCCGAGAGGAACGATTCGACGCCGAGCGCTTGGACATCGGGGTCTTTTTTTCCGTTTGCCAAGAGAACCGAGACGGCTTTAGCCGTTTGGGCAGCCGATTTATCGTCGTTCATGACGAAGATGGCCGACGATTTGAGACCTTTGGAGAAGTCGAGGGAGAGCAGACCGGATTGGAGGTCGCCGAGTCGGATGATGCCTTCGTTTGTGGCGGTCATATCGACGATGGGATCGCCGCGCCCAATCGATTCACGTTGCGTTTTGTTGAGTGCGAAGACGAGCCATGCATCGCCCGACTTATTGGCGCGTTTGAGCAGTGTTTGTAGCGTCGGATTGGTGATGCCGCCCGTATAGCCCGCTTTATAGGCTTCGAGGATCGATTTGACCTTGAGCTCGCTGCCCAAGACGAGGACAGAACCCAAGATTGCGATGCATTCGTTTTCGCGCTTTGTTGCAAAGTATTCTAAGTCTTGGTGATTGCGTTTGTCGATCGTGTTTTCGAACGAGGCGAAGATGGCTTTGTATTGCGACAAATCTTGTGTCGTTTCCCACAAGATGATGTGTTCGGATTTGTCGACATCGCCAGGGATGCCGACGACGATTCGCGACAAGACTTCTTCGAAGACGATGCCCGACGAACGAATGATCGAAAACGCCTGCTTGACGTTTTTATCGGTGACGAAGAAATCCATGAGATACGTGTAAATTCTGCGTTGCGCGAGTTTTGGCATGTCGATCGCGCCGACGCCGACGTAATCGTCTTTGAGCCATTGGGCAGAATCGACGGGCTCGGCGATTGCTGGCGCACCGAATAGCCACGCCGCCATTAAACTACAGAATAGAAACCCTTTTCTCATATAGTTCCTCGCTATGCTCTTGAATGAATCCGATATAGAATCGCGTAGAGTCGTGTTTGCTAGATGACTTTATCATTTTGACGTTTTGTCGTATCGCAGTGCAACCAAATTGGTATGCGACGCAACATGATTAGCAAACGCATCGCGGTCGCTTTTTGTTCAAAAAAACACGACTCATGGCGACGAGGAGTGCATGGCATGGGATGGAAAGATATCGATTTTGCAGAGGCAGCCCAGATTCAACAACGGCTTGGATTGCGCATCGACTGGATGCGCCGCCTTGGGCGCTTGTTATCGGAGTCGTTTGGGCGCAAATGCGATGTGGCGAGCGGCGCGGGGCTTGCGCGGGCCATTGCCGAATTCGAGTGCGAAATGGGGATCGAACCGACGGGAATCGTCGCGTGCGCAACGCGAAAGGCGCTCATCGCGCAATTCGAATCGTTGGGTGTTCGATGGATAGGCCCGAATCTAGAGCCGGGGGTACTGTTTTCGTGGCAGACCGAAGCGACATTGTATGAACGCTATTGCGAAAACGTCGAACGGCTCGATGGCGCTTGGATGCGTCGAGATTATGCGTTGCAATTGGTCGGATTGCGCGGTGTTCGCTTGCGTAGCCGTTGCCTTGAGCGCACCGATAGCGCCATGCGCTTTGCGCAGTCGGCGTATGGCGATCGCCAGCATTTGAGCGCCGATAAGCCCGATTATTTCGATAGTGCCATGGGCTTATTTTGGGTCGAAGATGGGGTAAAGCATGCGCAATTATATCGTTGTGTCGTGAATCCGGCGTCGGTGTGGGCACAGGGCACGGCGCACCTCAACAATGGGCAATATGCGTATGGCGTGGGGCGGCACAGAACGCGCGATAGCGCCCATATAGATGCGGTGCGCCGCTATGCCGATATATCGTGGGATAAATCGTGGATTTATGACGATTCGGGCGATAGCGTGCAATACATAGCACTCGTGGGTACATCGCCAATCGAAGTCGTGAGGAGTACGGGGGCATCGCTCGACGTATCGGATGCCGATATCGCCCGAGCCGAAAGTGCCTTTGCCGATCGGACGCCCGAATACGTCGATGCGCAGAAAATTCGCATCAATATCCATAGTTGTGCAGAAAATAAGCCATCTTCGCTAGGGTGCCAAAATATTGCGCCTGAAGATTATGCGTCCTTGATGTCGACGATATTGCGATTGACCGAATTGCAGAAGCGCCGATATGGGTTTGAGCTCCCGATAGAGTACTTTTTGAGCGATGGATCGTGGTTCGAGTAAAATGGCGTCTATTGGGCGGGCGAGGTGCTGGCCTCTTGGGCGTGGTTGGATTGGAGGCCTGCGATGGCGTTGACTTTTTCTTCGTCGATGAGGACTTTTGCATCGTTCATGAGATTTTGGATGATTTGTGCAGTGGCGAGTTTTCGCCCGTGCATGACGATGTTATCGACGATGAATTGTCGATCGTCTTGTATCGAAGCTTTTTTTCCTGGTTTTAGGCTTTTGAACAAGATGATGTGGTATCCGAATTGCGATTCGACGATGGGGCTCAGTTTTTGCGTTGGCGATAGCTTAAAAGCCGCCTCGGCAAACGGTTCGACGACGTTTTGATAGCTCAATTGCTCGCCCATGAACGACGTCATCGTTTCGCGCGGGAACGTGAGATCTTCGTTCATATCGGCGCGGAATCCTGCATGGAGTAGGGTTTCGGCATAGCTTCGCAAAGCGTCGTCGGTGTAGTCGCCCGATTGGACGATTTTGTCGTGTACAGCTTGGAGTGCCGAACGCCTTTCTTCGTCGGTCGAACTTTCGTCGGGCTTGATGAGCAAATGGCTCGCCGTGAGCAGGGCAGGATGCCCGCTTTTGAACGCATAGGCGTCGATGGCGGCTTGGATCATATCGTCGCCAATCGTCTCGGGGCTGTAGACATCTTCGATTTGCGTCTTGAGCCATGCATTGGCTAGGGCTTTTCGATCGGCCCATAGGGCAATGTCGGGATCGTATTTTTGCGCACTCATCTTTTGAATGCGGTCGAATTCGCGTTGCGTTTTTTCGGCATCCCAATCGGGGTGTTTTTTGACGAAGATGGCGTATTCTTCGGCTTTGAGCGCATCGGTTTGTTTGGGCAATTGCCCCGTTTTGTAGGGGTAATATTGCTCGCGGTCTTGCACATCGCCGTCGTGACATGCGGCGCAAGCCAAACATAAAATGATCAAAATACCGAGGAATGGATCGAGGCGTAACTTCATCGTTTCGTAGGATTGTCGTAATTTTTGGATTTGGGCGCGGGAACAAAACGTCATTGCCGCCCCGAGGCGGCAATGGCTAATCGCGCAAACGCCGTACTCATATACCATAAAGCGACGCTGGCGATGGCAAAAAGGATCGCCTTAATCCACATTTCGTCGATGGCAAAAAGGAGTGCGACGAGGAGAAGACCGCCTCCGGTGGCGAGGAGAATGAGCGATGCGATGTCGTAGACGGTCTTTCGTTGAGGCATAGTCGTGTGACGAGATTAAGCCTCGGCTTCGTTTGCGTTGGAATTTTGGGCGTTTTCGGCGCAATCTTTGCGGTGACGCGTCATCGTGAGGAATCCGCCTGCGAGGAGTACGATAGCGGCGATGATGAGATCGAGGATGAAAGCTAGGGGATATTTGGCTTGTAGGGAGATTTCGCGCTTTTCGATGGCGTCTTTATAGCGTTGCATGCCAGCGCTTGCGTCGTAGCCGACGATTTCAGTGTCGTCGATCCAGACGGTAGGAGCGCCTTTGAAATTGATAGTTCCGAGTTTTTTGAGTTGTTCGTCGATGGCTTCGAGCGATTTTGGGTCGGAGAGGCATGCTTTGAACGACGTTTCTTCGATGCTACAGTCTTTGGCATGGGCTAGGATGCGATCGGCGTCTTTGCTAGGGTCTTCGAACATGCATTCGGCGAAGGCGTTTTGTTTTTTCTGCAATTCAGCGCAGTAATAGGCGACGCAAGCTTCTTTGCGCGCCCCGAGGGGGATGGTGATGCGCGTGAAATTGATTTGATCGCCATATTCGGCGAGGAGTTTTGTGAATTGAGGGTGAAGATCTCGGCAGTGGGGGCAATCGAAGCTGGAAATCTCGACGACGTTGATTTTTCCGGGTTTATACATCGATTGAATGTATTCTGGGGCAGTCGATTGAACGGCGGCTGGCTGGAACGCCCCCCATGTGAGCGGGCCGCCAGCGGCGATGATATACAAACCGATCCAAAGTGCCGGATGGAAGAAAGATGCGTGTTTTTCTTCGTCTGTATTGCGATTGATCATGAGCAATACTGCGGGAATGACCATGAGCATCGCCGCGGTATCGATTCCCATGCACAAGTAGCAGAAAGCATGGATTTCGGTTGCTTGGACGATGACGAAGAGGAGCGCGCCGATGGCACAACAGATAATGGCGAGCGGTAGCCAGAACGTCGAAAGCGATTTGCCGAAGAGTTTGAGTTTCGTCTTGGTGAAGAAAAAGCTCGTCAAAAAGAAGAAAGAGTAGGCAAGGAGTCCGAGCGTGGGCAGGAAAATGCCATATTTTTGGCCAAAATCCGACTTTGCAACGATGTCGCACGAAGCGCCAGCACCGCAAAATGTGTTTGCATTGAAGTAGTAATCGACGGCTAATGCCGATGCGAAGACGAGTGCAACGAGCGAAAGCAATCGAATCGCTGTGTAGAGTGCACTGCGGGGAATGTTACGAAACATACGCCTACCTTGACAGATATTTATCGGGGCAAATCGGATCGCGATGCGCTATCCATAATAAATCGATGATAAAAGAAAAACGCAAATTGCCGTGATAAGCGGTCGAATTGATGCGTTATTTGGGAATAATGCAAAGATGTAGCGAAATATTCTCAAATAATTTGTGCGAATTTGAAAATATAGCACAGACGCGCTTTGCCTTGAATTCGTCGCGCAAAGCGGCTCGTGCCATTTACCAAAAGTCGGCCTTTTTGTAAACGTTCAAGCATTTTGTGTAGTTGAATGTGGGTTGAGTGTGTGGTAGGAACGCCACCATCGGTGTGGGGTATTTTGCGTGAGCAAATGCACCGATAGGGATAGATCCTTTGACGGCTTAGAGAAGAGGTATATGCCGTGTTATACCGAGAGTCAGTAGAAGCTTATCGGCTGAATGCCGATAGGCGTCGCGTTTTTCACGCACTCGAACCGCTCGTTCGTGAAGATCATGAACGCCTAGCACTTGCCGACTTCCTCGACAAAATGCCCTGGAATTATTCGCGCGAGGTTCCGCTAGAAGTGATTGCCGCGCATTGGAAATTGCTTCGCAATCAGTTGACGGCACATGAATGTTGTTTTGCTCCGACGAGTGAGACGTTTACGCTCCACCACGATACTTGTGATTCGTGGATAGGGAAGACGGATTTGGGCCGCACGGCGACGGTGCTTCGCACTCTGACGAATCACGATTTTTCGCCGTTGCAGAGGGTATTTGCGCACGAAGACGGGAAGTTTTCGATAGCGATAGCTTGGCACAAAGACGAGACATCGCGTCGCGGTTATCCGTTCGATCCGCCGGCGTGGATGGGGACGTTTAAGCGCACGACGCTCAACCATCGGAAGCAGTCGTCGAGCATTTCGTTCGACACGGTAGTCTTAGAAAATTCGACGTTATTCCGCATAGAAGTATTTAATTCGCCGCAGACGACGGTATTGCGCAAGATCTGCGAGATCATGCAGCGCCATCAGATCATGCCGTCGACGATCGATTTTTGGTCGACGTTTAACGGTTGGACGGGGTCTCGCAAGATCAAGGAGCGCCATAGCCTCGAAATCGAAGTGCGAGAATCGCTCGAAGAAGACATCATCCAATCGGTCAAAGTCGATGCGTTCCGTTATTTGGTGGCGTTGCTCAAAGTCCATTCGCTGTTCGATATCATTGGGCCTGCGATGATCGGGCCGAGTAGTTCGCATACGGCGGGCGCATGTCGCATTGGCCAATTGGCACGAGCTGTATTTATGGCGCTTGAAGATGCTGGGCACTTTCAAAAAATCGAGAAATTCGAGATAAAGTTATTTGGATCGTTTCGCGATACGGGCCCTGGGCACGGGACGCATATTGCGTTGGGGGCTGGTCTCAAGGGGTTACCGCCTGATTCGCCCAAGCTCAAATCGGAGGGCGATATCGAGGTCTTGTTGTCGAATGGGATCGTTTGGCGCGACAAGCGCGTGATTCCGTTCGAGGGCTTTGTCGCGGCGACGCCCGAAGAAGATAAACGGTATATTCGTCAACAGGGCGATTGCATCAACATCGCCGAAGTGACGGCGACGACCGACAACGGATTGTTTACGGTTGCGGGGTTTTCGACGGGCGGCGGCATCGTCGAGATGCGATTTATCAACAATACGCGGCTCGTGCCGAGTATATCGGGCAAGCGCGATTTATGGATAGGTGCGCCGCCTTTGGCGTCGAAACTGAGTTTGGCGCATGAGCCGATGAAGGGGAAATGCGGCAAAATTGCCCGTATTTATACGTCGCGAGCACCGCGCGATGAGCTCACCCTCGTCTTTAATACGTTCGACGAAGCACTCGAATATGCCAAAGATACGAGAAAGTCGCTCTTGACAATTGCACTCGAATTGGAATCGAAGCTTCAAGGTTCGAGTGAGAAAGAAATATTCGCCACAATGACCGAATTGTGGAATATTATGAAGGAATCGGTGCAAGAAGGCTTAGCAAATTCGGAACGCAGCCAAATGGGTTTGTCGGGTGGGGATTCGACGAAATTGCGAGCTTATCTCGAACGTCAAAAGTTTACGTCGTTCCACGCCTTGGCGTCGCTCTATGCCTTGGCTAGTGCCGAAACGAACGCCCACATGGGGCGGATCGTGGCGTGTCCTACGGCAGGCGCTTGCGGCATTATTCCCGGTGTTTTGCTCGCTTGGTATGAACTACTCGCCAAAGAGGGCAAAGACCCGAAAGAGTTGGAACGCAAGATTGTCGAAGCGTTGCTCGTGGCGGCATTTATCGGGATGATATTCTACGACGATATACCGACGGCGGGGGCGACGCTCGGTTGCCAAGCCGAAATCGGCATTGGTGCGGCAATGGCGGCGGCGGCAGTCGTCCATTTGAACGACGGAACGCCCGAAGACGTCGTCCATGGTGCGATTTTGACGATAAAGAATTGCATGGGGCTCGTTTGCGACCCCGTTGCTGGGCTCGTCGAAGTGCCTTGTATCAAGCGCAATGCGATGTTTTCGAACTTTGCGATTACGGCTGCCGATATGGCATTGGCGGGTATTCGTTCGCAGATTCCGCCCGATCAGGTCGTTTTGGCGGTCAAAGAAGTGGGCGAGCACATGAGCACGGATTACAAGGAGACGGCTCATGGTGGGTTGGCAGCGACGCTTAATGGCAAAGATATATCGCGCCGATTCGATGAAATGTGCCAAAAGTTGTTTTGTAGTGGTTGTCACCTTTGCCATTAAGCGCAAAAGCGCACTTTGTGCGCCATGCCCAGCGTATTGGCAACGCCAATAGCTGGGCCAAGAGCGCGTATTGGCGACGCCAATAGCGCGACAAAGAGCGCGTATTGCCGTAGGCAATAGCGCGATAGCAACGCGTATTGGCCATGAGCCAATAGCGTTGCGTGAGCCGTATGCAGGCGTGAGCCGGCATAGGCGAACGAAGAGGCGAATTGCCGCAGGCAACCGCCGAAAATGCGGCCGTATGCCGGCTCCGCCGGCATAGGCAAAACCGCGAGCCGTATGCAGGCGTGAGCCGGCATAGGCGAACGAAGAGGCGAATTGCCGCAGGCAATCGCCGATAATGTAGCTGTATGCAGGCGTGAGCCGGCATAGGCGGGCGCAAAGGGGCAAAATCGGCGGGGGCGAGCGCGAATAATATTGCTGTAACTTTTGTGTTATGCGAAGAAAATTCGGAATTTAGAAGGAGAAGTGGATGATTCCGAAGAGGGCGCACAGTATGATGAGGATGGCGAGGATGGCTAGAGGGTATGCGACGATGTTGATGTAGAAGTGCGCTTGTGATTTGGTGGGTGTGGCGGGGCGTTGTGCGCTCGTTTGTTGGACGGCGGGCATGGAGATGCGCGTTTTTTCGCCGTTGTCGGTGAGGTTAATGGTGGGCTCGGAGCGGTAGTTTGCGAGTACCGAGGGCGGGTCGTCGGGTGTTTTGATTCGTTCGAGTGCGTGGAGGAATTCGCCGGCGTGTGCGAAGCGTTGCGCGGGGTTTTTGTTGCAGGCTCGCATGATAACGGCTTCGATGGCGGTGCCGAACATGTTGGATGGGAGTTGTAGGTTTTCGTAGCTTTGTTTGTAGGCGATTTCGAAGAGGGAGTCGCCGACGACGGCGGGGTGGCCGGTGAGTAGCTCGTAGAAGATGAGCCCGGCGGCGTAGACGTCGGTCCAAGGGCCGAGGTGACCGCGGTTGAGTTGCTCGGGTGCCATGTATTGTGGCGTGCCGTAGACGCGTCGCGAGTCGGCCAGTGTGAGGTCTTGTGTGGCGGCATCGGCGTCGGCGCCAAGTGCTTTCGAGAGACCGAAATCGAGAATGCTGACTTGGTCGTCGTAGCCTTCTTTGTTGGCGAGCATGATGTTGGCGGGTTTGAGATCGCGGTGGACGATTTGCAGGCGGTGGGCTTCCATGAGTCCGCTGAGGATTTGTTTCATGATGGATTTTGCGCGCGCGAAAGAGAGGGCGCCTTTGTCGATGCGTTTGTCGAGGCGCGTGCCGCGGATGAGTTCCATCGTCATCCATAGGACGTTGTGTGGGAGGAGGCCGCTGCTGTAGAGTCGGACGATGTTGGGGTGTTCGAGTCGTGAGACGATGGCGACTTCGCGTTCGAAACGCTTGTCGATGTCGTCGCATTCGGATTTTGCGCTCGGTAGGATGAGTTTGAGGGCTTCTTCGCGGCCGAGTGTGAGGTTTTTGGCGCGATAGACGGCGCCAAAGCCGCCTTTGCCGAGCATGTCGATGATTCGGTAGTTTCCGACGGTGTCGCCGGGTTTTGGGAGCGTGTTCGAGTCGGCGTCGTCCCAGCGATTTTCGGAGCGTTCGAAGACGATGGTGCGCTCGAATTCTGAGGGCGGAACGGTGGGAATCGACGGCATGTTGGGCGGATCGATTGTACCGAATTCTTCGGTTTCGTTGAGAAGCTGAATATTATCGCTATCGCTGGATGAATCGTGAATATTATTCTCTGGTTCGTCTTCGCAGAAGGCGTTGATCATTTGCGTCGGCAAATCGGCGATGGCACAGACGACGTCGGAGATTTCGGGACTGTTCTCGTCGACTTTCTCGTTAGTTTTATCTTTATCTTTTTCTTTATCGCCTTTGACGTCGATCGATTTTTCGCCTTTTTTATCGACTTGGCTTTGGGCGTCGATTTTTTCGTCTTTTTTATCGACTTGGTTTTTGGCGTCGATTTTCTCGTTTTTTTCGATTTCTTTTTTATCGATCGATGATGCGGCATCGAGTTTTACGCCTTTTTTGTCGGCCAGGTTTTTGGCGTCGATTTTCTCGTCTTTTTCGATGTCTTTGGCGTCGCTCGAGTTTGGATTGGCGCTATTTTCGGCGTTTTCAATGGGCGATTTATCGCTTGGTTTTTCGCCTTTTATACCGTTACTGGCCTTTTCGTTCGTTGCATCGGCTGCTGCTTGGGTGTTTTTATCGTCGATAGGCTTTTTATCGCTGTTTTTGTTGGCGTCGAGAATGGCTGAGAACAATTCATCGGAGCTATGGTCGTCGGTTTGTCGTTTATCGTTGTTTGGTTTTGCGTCGAGAATGGCCGAGAGCAAATCATCGGTGGTTTGGAAAGCGGGACGTTTATTGTCGTCGGACGCGTTTGCGCCTTTGCTCGATGCGCTCGATTGGTCGGAGTCGATTGCATTTGCATCGGTTGAATTTGATCCGGTTGTTGCGGGAGATTTTTTGTCTTCCGATGGCGCATTGCCCGACGATGGGGCAGGCTTGGCGACCGGAGTTTTAGCGGATCCTCTGAGGCCGATGCAGTAGGAGTCCTCGGTATCGGGTTCTGTACCGCGCGCGGGTTTGTCGTCGGCTTTTGGTGCGGTTTTGGGAGCGGATCCTCTGAGTCCTATGCAGTAGGAGTCTTCGGTATCGGATTCGGATATGCCAGTGGTTTTATGCGCGGGTTCTTTTGCGTAGCCTCTGAGTCCTATGCAGTAGGAGTCTTCGGTATCGGGGTGCGATGTGTCGGATGTGGCGGGCTGGACAGGGGCGACGGCTGGGATTGCGCGGTTCGATAGATGCGACTGGCTAGGCGCCGTCGTTTTTAGCGATTCGAACGACTTGGCTGCAGGGATCGAGCGGCGCGAATCGCGCTTTTCGCCTGGTTTGAGTGCGTCGAGCGGGGCGGCCGCCGCGGGGATCGAACGGCGCGAATCGGCGCGTTTCATCGATGGGAGAGGGGGGGCAAGGCGCGTTTCGTTTGCTTTGATGGGTTCGAGCGGTTTGGCTGCGGGGATGCTGCGATGTGAATCGCGTTTTTGTGGCGCTGGAGACGCATTGGCAGTTTGTTCGACGGGATCGAGCAATTCCGTGGGTTTTGCGCCGTCGGCCGCAGCGACGGGATCGTCGGGGACTGCCGGATTTGAATCTAATTCGATGGAATCGGCTGATTCATCGAATTGAGATTGGGTCGTCGTTTGCGTAGCAGAATTTGATTCTGATACTGTACGATTGTTGTTGGTGTTGTCGTTGAGTTCGCTCATCGTCGGCATCCGTCGTTTGAATTCCCGTGGCAAAGTGCCAACGGTTTAATTGCCTCCGGCATTGGGCCAGGGGGGCAATGGCACGATTGAATGTCGGTAATTATACGACATTTGGAGCAGTGGAGGCAAAAAATTAATCGTTCTTTTGCTCGCGATGTCTTTTGTTTTCGCGTTGGATAATTCCATTTTTGGGGGCACGAAGATGAACAAAATTCAGTTTTGAGTTTGATGAATTGAATTTTGCGCATGTATGGGGCATTTGGGATAGATCTAGCTCAACAATCCGCGTCACGGCAATGGTGGAGCGGAAACGAAAAAGCCCGCGCAAAGCGCGGGCGGGTTTAGAACGCGATAGATCTAGGGCGATTTGGATAGATCTAGCTCAACAATCCGCGTCACGGCAATGGAGTGAGCGGAAACGAAAAAGCCCGCGCAAAGCGCGGGCGGGTTTAGAACGCGATAGATCTAGGTCGATTTGCACGAAGGGAATTAATCGTCGTCGGAGGTGTAGACGGCGCCGGCATGTGGATGTCGGTCGACGGGCATATAGGCGCGGTAGTCGATTTCTTGGAAGATGTTATCTTTCCATTCGAGCTCGGAAATCCATTGGGGTTCGAGTCGATTTTCGACGATTTGTGCATAGATGCCGTTGAATCGAGCGATATGGTCGCGCGTTCGTTTTTCGGCGTATTCGACCGAAGTATTTGTCGTGATGATGAACGCCCAGTCGGAGGCTTGTGCCAAGAGGAGTTCGCGCGCGGCTTGATTGAGAGCGCGTTTGAGGTCGCCTTGGGCGTCGGGGAATCGCTGGCAGAGTTCGACCATGCGTTCTTCGGCGCAGTGGAGGTGTGGGTAGATCCAGTCGTTTCCGTCGTTGAGCCAGACTTCGAAGAAGCCGTTTGCGCCCCAGCTCGAGAGGCATGGCATGACTTCTTGGTGAACGGTTTCGATTTGTAGGTATTCGCTCGGGGTAATCATGCGGATTTCGTCTTGGTCGCAGGCGGCTTTTCGCATGAGCATTTCGAGGAATTTCGGGCCTTCGTACCACCAATGCCCGTAGAGTTCGGCGTCATAAGGCGCGGTGATATGGGGTGTGGTGCCCAAGACTTGCTTAAGGTAGCGGCATTGCGCTTGTCGATTGAAGAGGAAGTTTCCGGCGTGATCGGCGGCGCGGTCGGCAGCCCAATTGGGGACGTAGGGTTCTTTTCGGTCGAGGGGGACTTTGCCCGTGATTCGGAAGAATTTGAGCCCTGTATTGCGTCGCACGCCGTCGGCGTGGAGGTAGGGGCGCACCTCGGCATAGGGGAGGTCGAACCCGCAGTCGCGGTAGAATTCGCGGTAATCGGGGTGGCCGGGGTATCCGATTTCGGCGCTCCAAACTTGCCGCGACGATTCGAGATCGCGGGCAAAGGCGGCGACGCCGCCGGGCGTGATGACGGGGCGGAACGTGCCGTATCGAGCGGGCGGATTGCTCTGTGTGAGTCCGTGGGATTCGAGGATGAAGAAAGTAATGCCGTTTTCGGCCAAGAGGGCATCGATTCCGGGGACGAAAGCGCATTCGGGTAGCCAGATACCGCGCGGAGCGCGTCCGAAGTGCTTTTTATAGTTGTTGACGGCGATGCTGATTTGGGCGCGACGCGCCTCGTCGGTCGCCATGAGGGGCAAAAATCCGTGCGTCGCGCCGCACGTGATGATTTCTAAGACGCCGTCGTCTTGGAATTTCTTGAACACGGGTAGGAGTTGGCGATTCCATTCGTTTTCGAAAAGTCGCTTTGTTTCGGCGATTTCGTCGGCTTGCGCGGCGGCGGCATCTTGGAATGGGGTGCCGATTTTTTCTTTGCGCATGAGTTCGGCGAGCTCGGAGAGCTTGTCGATGTGATGAACGTAGCGTTCTTGGAGCAAGGGATCGGCGAGCATTTCGCACAGCGGCGGCGTGAGGCTCATCGTGAGGCGGAAATAGATTTTGTCGTCGCACAGACGACGCATCATGCGCAAAAGCGGGATATACGTCTCTGTCATGGCCTCGAACAACCAGTCTTCTTCGAGGAAGTCGGGGTATTCGGGGTGACGGATGAACGGGAGGTGTGCATGCAGGACGATGCTGAGATAGCCTTGTAAACTCATAAATGCATCCTTGAATATATCGATAAGGCGTAGAGCCGTTTAATCAGAAGAAAGAAACCGCATCGCTTTGCAGTCGAAAGGAAATCGCACTGCAAGGGATAGCGATTTATCGGCGAACGAGTTTATCGGAGCTTGCAAAGCCGCCGATATGCGAGTCAGATGAAGGCGTGTCGGAGAGACGCCCGAAGCGCGACGAGGTCGCGTCTTTGGGCATGTTCTGTTCGTCGAGTGCGCGGTTATAGCCGCCCCCCGTCCAAACGACGCCCAGCGCTTGAGCTTGTGCCTGCGCCACGACGGCATCGTAGCCCGGGGCTCGCCCTTGTGCAGGCGCTTCGTAGACGACTTGATGATGATTAAAATCGACCCAGCGTTCTCCGTGATCGATCGCCAATTGCGCAATACCGAGCTGTTGCGCAATGCGAATGCGCGATTCGAGCCGGACTTCGCTATGGCCGCTTTCGTCGATGAGCGAGAGCGTGACGCGCGAAACGCGAGCCGTTGGAACGCGGAAATAACCGCGACCACTGCGTCGCATGGGCGACGTGAACGATTGCAAAACATTGCCCGAGGCATCGTAGGCCGTGAGAATCCAGCCATTGGGGCTTTCAAATGTCGTATTCCAGTAGACGAAAAGTGTGCCCGGATCGCGGATAAGGGCATACAAACACGTCCCTGGAATGTACTCTGGAAGAATAGCACCGCGATCGATGAAAATCGAATCGGGTTCGCGCAGTTCTTCTTTCGCGGCTTTCTCGTCGTCTACTTCGTCGATTTCTGCATCATCTTCGAGATCTTCGTCGATTTTTGCATTATCTTCGAGATCTTTTGCCGATTTATCGTCGATATTCGAGCCTTTGCCGGCTTTTGATCCAGCGCGTTTTGCCTTTGGTTTCGCGGTCGACGATTTGGCCGATTTCTTCGCCGATTTATCGTCGTCTTCGGCGCTATCGTCCGATTTCGCCGCTTTATCGGTTTTCGTCGAGTTATCGGTTTTTGCCGATTTATCGCCAGCTTTAGCCGCCTTATCGGTTTTCGTCGCTTTATCGCCAGCTTTTACACTTTCTTTTTCTGCCAAGACATCGGCGATGACGGCGTTAGCCGCTTTCCCCGTGGCTTCGATGGCTTCGATGAGATCTTTTTGCTTAAGCGTCGATATGCGCTTAATTCCAAGGCGTTTTGCGCATTCGCGCAAATCCTTGACCGTCATTGCCGTTAACTGCGTATTATCCATAGCGTTAAGGTCTCCTTCGTGCGTGGAGTATCGTATTTTACTTCGTGTTATTTGCTATAAACCGATATCTCGCCGTCGCCAAAGGTGCTCGCAAGATTTCGATTTTTCGCCCCTTTCTCTATCACAAACGCCTTTTCAATTAAAGCATAACAGAGTGACATGTAGGTAAATTTTTGCCGATTTGGCGCGTCGTTCAAAAAGTGGTGTCGAAAAGGTCGGAATGTCTTTTGAGATTGCGAAGCGATATGATAGTGTGCGACGGTATATGCGCTTAGCACGTATATGAAATTGACGCAAAGAGGTGCGACAGGATGGAGCTTCGTACGGGCGATGAAATAGCGGGGAAATATCGCATAGTATCGAGATTAGGGGGGGGCAATATGGGTTCGGTTTACGAAGCCGAACACATCTACATGCCCAAACGCTTTGCGATAAAGGTTCTCCACAGCGATGTTGCGATGAAAGAGACGAATGTCGAGCGATTTCGACGCGAAGCCGAGGCGGCTTGTGCACTCGATCATCCCAATATTTGTACGGCTGTTGACTTTGGCGAGCTCGCGTCGGGCGAGCTCTATTTTGTGATGGAGCGGCTCAATGGCGAAACGCTGACGCATCGACTCAGTGCCGTGGGGCGTTTGTCGCCTCTCGATGCCTCGTTCATCATGCGTCAGCTCTTGAGCGCCCTCCAATGTGCCAGCGAACACGGCGTCGTCCATCGCGATGTGAAACCCGATAACATGATGTTGACGACGAAAAATGGCGCCGCCAATATCGTCAAATTGTTTGATTTCGGCATTGCTCACGTCGATCCCGTGCCTGGGCGCGAAGGCGGAACGCTCACCCATGCCGGTGAAATCTATGGCACGCCTCAATACATGGCTCCGGAGCAAATCGTCGGCGATTGCGAAATCGATGCGCGCGCCGACCTCTACGCCGCCGGTTGCGTCTTCTTCGAAATGCTCACCGGCAAAACCGTCTTTGTCGGCGCCAATTACGTCGAATTATTCCACTGCCAGCTGAGCGAAAAACCGCCTCACATCGACGATTCCATCGATCAACACGAAAAATTCGATGCGATCGTCCAAAAACTCCTCGAGAAAGACCCGGCCAATCGCTACCAAACGGCTGCCGACGCCATTGCCGACCTCGACAAAGTCATCATCTCGCTTTCGGGCAATCCGCTCGAATTCGTCACATCGGTCATGGGTGGGCAAGTTTTGTCGCCATCACAAGAAATCGATCGAAACATTGCCGCACGTGCCGTTCAAGCCGCTCAAAATGCCCAAAATGGCGCGGAAAATACGGCTCATTCGGCGGCTACTGCCGTCGGCGTCGCACCCGTGACGCAAGAAGCAATGGCATCTGGCGCCGATCAAGCCAATGCGAGCGATAAACAAGCCACCGCAGGGGCAAATCAAGCCAACGACGCCGATCGCTCGGGGCTCGATGCCGAAGAAACGCTCAAACCGGCCAAAGGCAAACCCGATCTCCGAAAGATCACCATCACCATCACCGATCCGAAGGCGCTCGCCAGTTCGATTACGGCAGATATCAAAAACCTCATTCCGAAAGACATCAAAGCCGACCTGCGAGCGGCGATTCCCAAAACCGAGGGCGGAAAACGCGGTCTCATCGTCATCGTCGCCGTCTGCGTCATCGGCGTTCTACTCGCTCTTGCCCTCATCTTGGCATTTAATAAGGTGTTATTTGGCCCGGGCGGCGACACGGTCGAATCGATCGACGACGATACGGGCACGGTCATCTACCAAGAGGCGCAAAAAGCGGCCAGCTCGAAGCCTCAACCCTATAATTACGATGAAAAATACAAAATTTCGTACGACAGCGAGCTGAGCAAAGACCAAAACGTCGTGTCGGCGGCCGAGAATTTGTTGGCCGGAAACTACGATCAAGCGCTCGTATCGCTACAGGCGGTGAAATCGACTTATATGCCGCACCCGAATTTCAAGCGCCTCTATCTCGTCGCACTCTACAGCGTGAAAAAAGCCGACCGCGACTACGACGAAATCTATACCGTGCTCGTCGACTTGCTCAAAGTCGTTCCCGACGCGTCGCGCAATCCATCGGTTGCAGAAATCGTCTACGATTTCATGAATTCTCGCGAACAATACAAGCGCATGACGGCGCTATTGCAAGAGCACATGCCCGTAACCGAAATCGCTCGACTCATCATATCGTCGCCATTCGATCGCTACGAAGTCCGAAAAGAACGGCTCTTGGCGACATACGACGCCATGGATACATCGCGCGTTCCAAAATGGCTCAAAACGGGCGTCGCCATTTGGCGCACAGGGGTCAAAGATTGCCGAGAACGGCTCGAAATCCTCGAAGCCTATGGCGAAGTCGACCAAGAACTCTACGAAAACGTCTTGCTTCCGCTCGATTCGATGAAAAAATGCTACTATTCCAAGTTCATGCGCAAAGATTGTCATGGATGTTTGCGCGATTTCATCGATGTCGAGAAGACGCGACGTAGCGCAAAATAACACATAAAATCACATAAAAATCACATATAATATGGATACATCATGGAACATCTTTCATCGTGGAAACAAACGATAGAATTGGCACTTGCCGCGCGCGATGTCGACGGCGATCACGATATGAGCGCCGCACATGCGGCATTTGAATCGTTTCTCGAAGCACTCGAATCGGGCGAATGCCGAGCCGCTAGCCCCGATGCCAGCGGTCATTGGCACGTCGCACGAGACGTCAAACAGCTCATATTATATGGTTTTCGCCTTGGTCGCCTCGTCGAATCGCATTCGCACGACGCCCATTTCTGCGACAAGCACAATCTCTGGCCCGCCCAGCAATCGCTCGCCACGCGCGGCATTCGCATCGTTCCCGGCGGCACGGCTGTCCGTCGTGGCGCATTTCTCGGCGCAGGCGTCACCATCATGGCACCCGCCTACGTCAACATCGGCGCATATATCGGGCGCGGCACGATGATCGACTCGCACGTCACAGTCGGTTCATGCGCACAAGTCGGCGAAAACTGCCATATTTCGGCCGCCGCTCAACTCGGTGGCGTCCTCGAACCCGTCGGCGCACTTCCCGTCATCGTCGAAGATACAGCATTTATCGGCGGAAACTCGGGGGTCTACGAGGGCACACACATCCACCGCGGCGCCGTCATCGCCACCGGCACGATTATCACGCGCGCCACTCCCATCTACGACCTCGTCAACGAAACCGTCATTCGCCCCATCGATGGCGTCCTCCACGTCCCCGAAAACGCCGTCGTCGTTCCCGGCTCTCGCGCCGTCGACACGCCATTTGCCCGCCAAAACGGCCTCAGCCTCTACGCCCCCATCATCGTCAAATATCGCGACGATAAAACAGCCGCCTCCGTCGTCCTCGAATCGATCTTGCGCTAAAATTCGACGTTTTCTTTGCGCATTCTGTCGATTTTTATTGATATTCTGATTTTTTTATTTTTCGCCCTATTGCCTGTGGCAATACGGGCTTTTTGCGCCCTATTGCCCGTTGGGCAATACGGGCTTTTTGCGCCCTATTGCCCGTTGGGCAATACGGGCTTTTTGCGCCCTATTGCCCGTTGG
>SFMP01000065.1 GCA_004554395.1 Myxococcales bacterium
CAAATGTTATCGATTTGTCGAATCCCAATTATGAGGCATGCCTTGATCTCATTCAAAGTGTCGACGCATCTCTAAAAACATATCATTCTGAACACAATTCTAAGCATACCGATGACAATAAAATTAAAGAATATAATACGTCATGTGAAGATTATTTTAAGGGAATAGCTAAAATACCCCAAGTATATACATCGGTCAATGCCATCCAATCAACAGATGTTATAGAACAAGGTGGTAACACGTATCATCCAGCGAAAGTTTATAAGTCGTATTCGGATTGTCAAAGCGTTTTTTCGCCCTATATTGTTGCAAAAACAAGTCAGGAAGATGACAATAGGTTAGCGCTTGCATCGTCATTCTGGGCGTGTATGAATAGTGCAACGTCGTCTATTTCGTGCAAAGAGGCAACGAATGAATTTGTATATCCGAATATTTTTGTTTTCGATCATTATGTCGCATCGACGATGAACGAAGATCGATCGCACACGACGTATAACACGAATATCATTGCAACTGGCTATTTTAATTATATCGTTGCCGCCGAGAAAGATGTCGCGCCCGATTTGGGGATCATCAATTCGGGAACGATGCGAGAGGGTGACTTTAGATCACTCAATGCCCAAAACCTCGCACAAACCGTGCCCTTCGAGAATAAATTGCAGTACATCTCTGTGCCCATGACCGCACTCGTGCCGATCATTGAAAAAGCACTCGCCAAAGGACTCAGCGAGGCAAACTCCGATTTCGGCGGCTTCCCATCGGTCACTCGCATGGTCATCGCCTATAAAGATAATGGTGTCAATGATGCCGATAAGAACGATAAGAACGATACTACACCCCAAGCCAATGTCGAAATTACAGAAATATGGAAGACAGATCAATATGGCGTCTTCACCGATTTACTCTATCTTCGCGATGCAGATCAGAGCTTTTTTGCAAAGTATAAAGTGAATGGGACTTCGATAGAGGCAGAATTTGATTCGGTGCCATGGCTTTGCAATATCGGGGGGGAACTGACTGCATGCCAAGATAATATCTATACGTTTTCGAAGATCGAAAAAATCAATGAATCCGATGAAACGAAGAATCTGGTGAAAGGGTATTATAATAATGGGTCGTTTAACGTTTTGACGCACTCGTTTTTGATGAGAGGTGGCGATGGATATCGCGCGTATTTCGGGCAGAGTCTGAACGATGTGAATGATTGTGAACAGAGTTTGCGACCTGCAATATTTAGTTATTATAGCGGTTCGAAGGGATCATTTAGCGATAATGGAATCGTAGATGTTGATTCCGTATGTGCTGGCGTTAATGATTATGAAACGTACGATGGACTCTCGCCTGAAAAACTCAATTGCATTCTCTACCTCAACCATTTCTATAGGGTCGGTGGTCCTAATGAAAGCCCAAAAACGCGTTGGATCGACGACACATCAGATGCCGTTAGGGGAGAACTCAATAGCATGTGTTTGCCTGATAGTTTTGATTAATCGCCGTTGCGCATGGATTCTCGTTTTAAGATTGAGGTATGCTCATGAATCATGGACGCATTTCAAAGATAATTCGCACCGTCGATCGCTTGTCTTTTGGGGCTGTGCCGTGGCTTTGCCGGCGAGCACGCGTCGTATTTGGGCTTTGCACTGCGGCTTTGTTTTGTTCACCAGCGGCGCAAGCTCAGATTGGTCCCGATTTGCGGCCGCCTGGGCTCGATCCCGATTTTCCACTGACGCATTATTCGTCCGACTTGAAACACGCGAGCGACCAATTGCGTCAAGGCTGGGATCTCAACGCTTCCGATATCGTATTCTCGGCGGCTAAGAAGCGCCAGCTCATCAGCGAGGCGCCGTCGACGATTCACGTCATTACCGATCGCGATATCGCAATTCATGGTTGGCGTTCGATCGCCGAAGTCTTGCGCCACGTTGCCGGTGTCCAAACTCTCACGACGCTATCCCAGTTTCAATCGGTGATGATTCGCGGGCTCGTCGGAACCGAAGACAATAACTCGCGCATTTTATGGTTACAAAACGGTGTGCCAATGAACGATGTCCGCGATTCGGGGATTTGGCTCGACGAAACGTACCCAGTCGAGCTCATCAAGCGCATCGAAGTCGTCTTGGGCCCTGGGTCGGCTCTCTACGGATCGGGGGCTTTCCAAGGGGTCATCAACATCTTTACGAAAGATCCTGCCGATATCAATCGCTATGGCGAATATCGCGTCGTCATGCAAAACAATCTCTCGTTCAAAGCATCGGCGATTGCCGCCTACGAGGCCGACGACAATTTTTGGGGCATACTCGCTCATGCCTCGGCAAATACGACGAATGGCCCTGGGCTCGTCGGCGATTACGTCTATACAAACTATGCAATGGACGAGGCCGTCAATGCCACGGGTAAAGATTCATCGAAATTCAATAAATTCCGATATCAGAATATCGACGCTTCATCGCAAAAGTTTTGGTACAACGTCAATTTCAAACTTCACATTGCCGATCTCAAATGGACGCTCGGGTTTTCGGATATTTATGCCCAAAACGACGGATCTGAAATCGTTCCAGGCGTTTCATATAAAGTTCCCGAGCACGACTATAACGACACCAATATTGCGGCAGAAAGAGATAAGACGTTGAAATTGAGTCGAAAGACGCATTTCAATCGCCGCGAGTTTTATAATGACTTCGTATACGATACGCAACTCGTCGATTCGCTGTCGTTTTTGGCAGTCTTGTCGTATCGATTTAGCCAATATCAAGATAAGCTCATCGACAATACGAAATCGGTCACGTCGAACGACGAGACTTATCAACATAAATTATATGCATTGGCGCAATTCGACTGGCAAATCTACGAAAACAATGCCCTAACAGCTGGTCTCGTCTTTGAATATCAACACATTACTGCCGACGACTTTATCAAGGGCAATCCACTCTTGACGGCTGGCGACAAATTCGTCGTTTCGGGGGCACTCAATGCACAGAAACTCGCCCATGTCACGCCTTCGATATTTCTCCAAGACGAACAGCGGTTTTGGGACAATCGAATCATCCTCACGGCTGGAGCGCGTTTCGATGCTTATCGCGTCTATCTCGACGACGAGTATAGCCCCGATTATGCGCCATCGTGGCGATTCTCGTTTTTGGCCAAATGGACCGATTGGATGAATATGCGTCTGTCGTATGGATATGCCTTTAAGGAACCATCGCTTTATCAATTGTATATCTATTCCGATGAATACGTCGGCAATGCTCGATTGAACCCCGAAACGTCGCATAACGTCGAACTCTCGTTCTTGTTCTCGCCGCTCTATTCGATGAGGATTCGACTCGGTGGGTTTGTGACGTTTATGGATAACCTCATCATCATGCAATATGCCGACAACGTGACGACGAAATCGGGCAATCACGGCGGTTATACGCCAAAACAAGAAGGTTCAAAGGCGACGATTGGTGGGTTTGAGCTATCGTTTGACTATGAAATCAATCCGCAATGGACGATATATTCGAACTATAACTTTTTATACAGTTATCGCGATTACGATCTCAACCTCAAAACAGATGCGTCGTCGTCGAAGATCGACGAACACCTCGTGCCCGACGATGCCATGCATCGTGCGAAGTTGGGCACGACGTATGCGACGGATTCGTTTGTCGCCGATTTGGCCTTCTTCCTCGTCGGTGGGTCGCCGAAATCGGAATCGATACAACAGCGCAACTATTGGCAGACGCCTTTCTATGCCATCGTCCAGCCGCAAGTGACTGTCGCATTGCCAGCTAATCTCGGCCTCATGTTGAGCGGGTCTTATGCGTTTTCGGAGGGCATGACGAAATCGCCGACGTATCGCTATTATTACGAACGTGAGGGCATTCCCGTTGCGCGCTATTCGGTATCTCTCTCGTTGCAATATCCGTTCAGGAAACTCTAAACAATGGGCCTTTTACTCAAATTCTCCCTGGGTGACCCAAATATTATAACACTGCGGCATCACACAAAAAAGAAGCCGGGCGTATGGCGAATGCCATAGCCCGGCTCGGCAAACCGTATCGCGCCCGACGGGCGCGACACGAGAGCGATATAAGCGGCATTATTTGAGCCTGCAGTTGGTATAATCATACCCAGTGCAATTGGAAAGACAGCCGAGCGTGCCTGTATATTCGCTGCCGAGCAGTTTCGCACACGTCTTGCCGTTCAAGTCCGTGCCATCGCAGACTTCGTGATAACGTGCTGTGCCATTCGTGCCATTCTCGGTCTTGTTGTTGCCGCAAGCGGGCGACTGCGTGCACAGCGAATAGGAGAATTTGCATCGCTCAGTGCATAGCACCGTCCCTGTCGATCCAGGCCCCATCGCCCCCGCGCACGATTGCGCATAGGACACGAACACGCTCGGATCGCAGTCTTCGCCCTCATCCCATTTGCCGTTGCCGCATGTCGGCGGAATAGTGCATGAGTCATCTTCCCATCGGCAGACGCTGTTGCACACACGGTTGCCGGTGCTGCCAGGATAATAGGACGAGCAGAGAAACTTGCTTTCATCCTCGAGGTTAGGATCGCATCTCTCGTTGCCGTTGACCTTGCCATTGCCACAGTTGGAGGGCGGTGTACAGCTCGATTTGTCGGTATGCAAACAGGTGTTATCGCATTTGAGCGTGCCCGTCGAACCTGGTCCGAAAATCGACTGGCAGGTATAGCCATTGCGGATCACACCGCCATCGCAGAATTCCCCGTCATCCAGAGAACCATTGCCACACTTGCGCTCCGGACAGTCAAGCACAATCTGGCAAGTGTCCGAGCAGGACACCTTTGCAGATGAAGACATCTGATAGCCAAAAAGCTTGCAGACCTTTTCTGCGCCCATGCCTGTGTAGTACCCTAGGTTATTATCATCGCAGGTCTCCCCGAGCTCAATACGGCCATTGCCGCATGTGCTGGCGCAAGCCGCGCTGTGTTCGAGCTTGCACGTCGAACTGCAGCAGTCGCCATCTGCTGTGTTGCCGTCATCGCATTCCTCGCCGAAATCGAGCACGCCATTGCCGCACACCTCGAGCTTGCATGCCTTCGAGCAACCGTCGCCGTCCTTCACATTGCCGTCGTCGCATTCCTCCCAAGTCTCGACTTTTCCATTGCCACATATCGCAGTTTCGGGCGGGATGCACTTGCATGCGCGCTCATCGACCTTGCATTGATCCGTGCATGTGAACGCCCCAGAATAGTTCATGCCTGCTTCCGCGCACTTGATGTGGCATGTATAGCCGCCGAAATTATTCGTGTCGCACTGTTCCCCGGAATCGATCACGCCATTGCCGCAGACCGGCTCATAAGGTTGAGCCTGCGCGCAACCGGTTAGATCGATCGTGCAATCAGAGTTGCACAGGAGCTGTCCGGATGTGCCAGGCCTCAATGACGCACAAGTCGCCGAGCCAAAATCCGTTTTATCGCACTGTTCCCCGGCTTCCAATATTCCATTGCCACACTGCCTCGTCTCAGGCTTCGGACAGACGCAAAGAGACGTATCGATCTTGCACGAGCTGCACATCAAATACCCGGTGCAACCCTGCCCCAAGACGGTCGCGCACGTAGCGGCCGCAAAATTCATACCGTCGCACTGCTCCCCAAGCTCGATAATTCCGTTGCCGCAGTACTCGCTTTTATGATCGCAATCTGTACAGCCACAGTCCGACCTATCACAATCCTTACCGCAATCAATCTCGCATGCCGTCAGCATACAGCCAGATAAAACACATAACGCTATCGCCAGTTTTCTCATATTTTCCTCCGAATTTTCGAACTCATGTGCAACATCTTCGAATCCATGAGCAACATCATGGACCTGCCATCCCTGAAGAATTCGTTTATAATTCTTTATCATTGGGAGCGTCAAGAAATATGTGTAAACGTACATGGTTACCGCATTCTATGCCATCGTCTAGCCGCAAGTGACTGTCGCATTGTTAGCCAATCTCGGCCTGATGTTGAGCGGTTCTTATGCGTTTTCGGAGGGAATGACGAAATCGCCGACGTATCGCTATTATTACGAACGCGAGGAGATCCCCGTCGCGCGTAATTCGGTATCGCTATCGTTGCAGTATCCGTTTAGGAATGAACGATAGTTTGAACGCGTAATGGCGATGTTGAATTGTTGGTCAATGCAAATAAGCATCAAATAATGCTTATTTGATGCTTTGGTAGGATGCAGATACTCTAGCAAGCTTAAGACGGATTACCAACTCGGCGGCGTCTTGAGAACTGGCTTTTATAAGCACTTGTAGTTCTCAAGAGCCGACGAGGATGTCGGCTAGGTAGAATGCGGGTTATTGAGCGTATTTTTTGAAGTTTTCTGCTTGTTCCAGAACATCCTTGTAGACATCATCAATAGTTACGGGGGGATAGTCAAATTCATCCAGTAGCAGTATGAGGTCAACTTGCAGATTTGCCTTAATGTCATCACGGGTAGACCAGTCGGTGTATTTAGCTTTGTCATCGACAATGATCTTAATTCGCTTTGACAA
>SFMP01000066.1 GCA_004554395.1 Myxococcales bacterium
CACAGAGCCCGTATGGAGCGATAGCGAAATAGGGCGACACAGAGCCCGTATGGAGCGATAGCGAAATAGGGCGACACAGAGCCCGTATGGAGCGATAGCGAAATAGGGCGACAGCGCAGCGGTATGAGCGGAAAGTGGCTTAAAAAGCCACATGTAGGCACAAATCAAATGTCGGAATGCGATTTTTTGGCTTTTAACGCATAGATGGTTGTTGTAAAAGGGATCGGATTTCCGCCGCCGATTGGCGGTTTTTCGTTTACGACGTGATTAGGAGAAGGATCATGACAAAAGTACGACAGCTCCCCTATGGTGAACTGGCAGAAAATGGATGGAATGTCCGTTTGGTGATGGAAGAAGCGGCGCGTTGCCTGTTGTGTGACGATGCCCCGTGTTCGCACGACTGCCCTGCGGGGACGGATCCGGGGAAATTCATACGTTCGATACGTTTTAAGAATTTCAAGGGTGCGGCGCGTACGATCCGCAACAACAACATTTTGGGTGCCAGTTGTGCCGAGATATGCCCGCGGGAGCGTCTTTGCGAGAAGGCGTGTAGCCGTTGTGGGATAGATCGCCCGATTCAGATTGGCCGTTTGCAAGCGTTTGCGATGGATCAAGAGAAGATCTTTAAGATGAAGACGCTCGAGGCGGCGGCATCGAATGGTAAGAAGGTGCTTTGCATTGGCGCGGGTCCGTCGAGTTTGTCGGTGGCGGCAGAGCTTGCGAAGATGGGTTGCGATGTGACGATCGTCGACGAGAACGAGAAAGCAGGCGGTTTGTTGCGCTATGGCATTACGCCGTCGCGTTTGAGCGATGAAGTGATCGACCAAGATATCGATGCCGTGAAGTCGCTTGGCGTGAAATTCGAGATGAATAAGCGCATCGAGAAGAAAGATTTGGCGGGGGTGTCGTCGCAATACGATGCCGTTTTTGTCGGGATTGGATTGAGCGCGTCGAAGATGATTCCGAATTTGGCGGGATCGGATCTCAAGGGTTGCACGACGGCGTTGGCGTTCCTCAAGGATGCGCGCAAGAATGGCGGCAAGATCGACAAATTGGGTCGCGTCGTGATCATCGGTGGTGGCGACGTCGCGATGGATTGCGCCTCGACGGCGAAGCAAATCGGCGCCGATTCGATTTACGTTTCGTTTATCGAGACGATGGAAACGATGCCCGCCTCGAAGAAAGAGCTCGACTATACGGTGAGCTTGGGCGTTCCCGTGATTCCTGCGTTCAAGCCGGTCAAGGTCAATGGTAGCGACTGCGTCAAATCGGTATCGCTCGAATCGATGGATGGCGCCTCGACGATGGAACTCGCCGCCGACACGGTCATCTTTGCCGTGGGTCAGAAGGCCGAAGATGAATTCGTCGGCACGAAGCGAGAAGGCAATGTCTTCGTCGGTGGTGATTTTGCCCATGGCGGCAAAACGGTCGTCGAAGCGGTGCAGTCGGGTAAAGAAGTCGCAAAAGAGATCGCAAAATTCCTTCATATTTAAGGTTTGCGCGTTACGTTTTTCATCACATTCGAAATGAAGGAGTTTAAAGATGTCTAAAAAAGTAGATCTTTCCATCGATTTCTTGGGCGTTCACTGTGAAAACCCGTTTTTCCTTTCGTCGTCGCCCGTGTGCCATAACTATGAGATGATCGCCAAGTGCTTCGATTTGGGCTGGGGCGGCGTCTTTTACAAGACGGTTGGCATTCACGGGATGAACGAATGCTCGCCGCGTTTCGACATCGTGCGCAAAGAAGGGACGCCGTTTGTCGGCTTCAAGAATATGGAGCAAATTTCGGAGCATTCGTGGCAAGAGAACGCCGAAATCATCAAGCGTTTGAAACACGATTATCCGACGAAAGTCATGGGCGTATCGATCATGGGTGCCAACGACGAAGAGTGGGCACTTTTGGCTCGCGAAATGACGAAAGCAGGCGCCGATATGCTCGAGCTCAACTTCTCGTGCCCGCAGATGACGAGCCACGCGATGGGTTCTGACGTCGGTATGAATCCTGAATTGGTCGAGCGTTATACGCGCGTCGTGAAACAGAACACGCATTTGCCGGTCATCGCCAAGATGACGCCGAACATTACGCACATCGAAGATCCGTCGCGCGGCGCCATGCGCGGTGGTGCCGATGCCATTTCGACGATCAACACGATTAAATCGATTTGCAATATCGACATCGAAAACATGACGGGTAAACCGGTCGTCAATGGCAAATCGTCGATTTCGGGTTATTCTGGTGCGGCCGTCAAACCGATTGCGTTGCGCTTTATCGCCCAGCTCAAGCAAGACAAAGAATTGACGAAAATGCCGATTTCGGGCATTGGCGGCATTGAAACTTGGATGGATGCGGTTGAGTTCTTATTGTTGGGCGCCGAAAACCTCCAAGTGACGACAGCCGTCATGCAGTACGGTTATCGCATCGTGGAAGATATGAAAGAAGGCTTGGCCATTTTCATGGAAGAGCACGGATTTACGTCGCTTCGCGATTTCATCGGGATGGCATTGCCCAATATCATCCCTGCCGAAGACCTCGATCGCGATTTCCAAATCATTCCGAAGATCGACTACGACAAATGCGTCGGTTGCGGTCGTTGTGCCATTTCGTGCTTCGACGCCGGTCACCAAGCGATCGAATTCGACACGAAGACGCGCAAACCGACGATTACCGACAAATGCGTCGGCTGCCACCTCTGCATCAACGTTTGCCCCGTCTTGGAGTGCATGATGCCGAACGAAATCAAATTCAAACCGGGTCGCACAGCGCACGACGTCAAGCGCCAGCACGATTACACGGCATAGTCTGTCGCATGGGCTTCGGCCCATCGATTTGAGCATAGCCTAGGAGCCTGCGGTTTGCCGCGGGCTCTTCTTTTATGTGGAATGGGAGCTCTTTTGGCGCTCTAAGCGCGGGCAAAATCGCCCGATAAAGCTAGCCAGCAGTATGCCACGGGCTCTTTTTCTATGTGGAATGGGAGCTCTTTTTTTCGCTTTAGGCACGGGTGATAAAAAACGCAGATTTTGGGGTTTTCTTACTCGAATTTATTGTTTTATCTGAATTTTACCTTATATAGGCAAGTGCTTAGGGGTCTTTAGTTTTTATGGAGAAAGGCAATGCAAAATAAAAGAAATTGGCTTTTGGCGCTATGTTTAGCGAGTTGTTTTACGCTCTCTTGTAGCAGCGAGTCCGTGAAGGGAGAGTCAGGGGGCGATGAAGTCCCCGAAACGAAATGTCAATCGAATGCCGATTGCAAGGATCCGGCATTTCCGATTTGTGCCGACGATGGGACGTGTATCGTCGACAAGTCGACGACGGAATGCCGTTCGGATGGCGATTGCAAGAACGAAGAAAAGCCCGTCTGTAGCGCTCTTGGGACGTGTATTGCGAAGGGCTATGAACTCGAATGCACCAAAGCCTCGGACTGCAAAAATCCTAAAAAGCCCGTTTGTAGTGCCGTTGGTACGTGTATTTCGGAAGACACGCGCTTGCGCTGCGTCAAAGACGCCGACTGTACCGTCAATCCCAGAGTCGTATGTAGTGCGATTGGGACGTGCGTCGAACCGAATACGGTTCTCGAATGTACGAGAGATGCCGATTGTAGCGACCCTAATAAGCCTAGCTGTAGTACGAATGGGACTTGCGAAAAGGCGATTGTGTCGTGCGAGCAAGATACCGATTGCCCCGAGACGGGTTATATATGCAAGAGCAGAGAATGCGTCTTGGAGCAAGAGTGCGATAAGATCGATAGCGATGGCGACACGATTGCCGACATCTACGAAGGGCGCAATTTCGAAGACGATTCACAGAGTCTCGACACCGATGGCGACACGGTTCCCGATTATCTCGATCTCGACAGCGATGGCGATACGCTCCCCGATAGCGTCGAAGGCGGAACAAATGGGTGCTCGGGCGCGATGCCCGTCGATAGCGATGGCGATGGCGTGCCCGATTTTCAATCGAAAGACAGCGATGGCAATGGCATTCCCGATTCGTTCGAAGGATGTCGCAATACGGTCTTTGCCTACAATGCCGAAACTGGCAAATGGTCCGAGCCCAAAGACGTCGATCCCGATTTTAAAAAGAATTCAGAACTCATTTGCAACAAACCCATCGATAGCGATGGCGATGGCGTGCCCGATTTTCGAGCCAGAGATAACGACGGCGATGGCCTTTCGGATGAAGAAGAGATTAGGGGCCTCCAGCTGACGAGCGATGACACGTTGAACGGCACGTTTGGCGGGGATTGCAATGGCGATGGCGAACGCGATTTGATCGGGACGCCAGAGACACCTATCGATTGCGATGGCGACACGATTCCCGATTACATGGATACCGACAGCGATGGCGATACGCTCCCCGACTCCGTCGAATTGAGCAAGTATCAAAAAGGCGTTGACTTGTATGCGCGCTATTCCAAAGATGCCGATGGCGATACGATTCCCGATTCGTATGAAGGATGTCACCGCGAAGATCTATGGATAACTCAAGACGGCAAATGGCCAACTCCCAAAGACATCAATCCCGTTTTCAAAACAGATCCCGAGTTTATTTGTAAGTCTCCCGTCGATACCGATGGCGACACGATCCCCGATTATGTCGATCTCGATAGCGATGACGATGGCTTGAGCGATGCCTTGGAATTTGAGCGCCGAAGCCAAGGTTTCAACGCGTATAAGGCCGATAGCGACGGCGACGAAGTCGATGATCTCGTCGAATTTGGCGCAGGAACAAACCCAGGCGATAAAGACGACAATCCGCAATCGCGAGGTAACTTTGTATTTATTACGCCTTTTGCAGAAGCATCGAGACCGAAACGAGAGACGCTGAGTTTTGATACGGGGATTCAATCCGTTGATGTTTATTTTTCACTCGACTCGAGTGTATCGATGACGGGAAGTGTTACAACATTGCGAGACAAACTTCCATCAATGTTGGATTCCCTATTATGCCCCGATCTCGGACGCGCATGTGAATCGACGATAGATTGTCGAGATCTCAATCACGGTGATGCCATTTGTAGCCAAAATCAGCGGTGTATTGTTTCCCCCCAAGTCGGTGTTGATGGCAAAGGATGTTTTGCCAATATGTGGACTGGGCTCGGTACATGGGGAAATGTCGACTCTTTTATAAATAAGAGTTCATTATCGGATGGGTCACAAAATACGCTCAAAGCTTTAAATCAATTTGTCTACGATAAACAAGGCGACAAAGAGAATAGCATTCAACCATCGATGTGTGCACTGTATGGTGCTTCGCAAGGATGCAACAAAGCAAATTGTCACCCAGGATCAGCAGATCGATTTGGATGTGTCGGCTTCAGAAAAGGCGCTATTAAGATATATGTACAAGCAGGTGACGAGCAAAACTACGACACAGGTCATTGGGAAATTGCTAATGCAGATGAATGGGGAACTAAACTCAAAGAATCAAAGGTCACATATGTTGGTTTATTCGGTATCGGCAAAGATACGGTACCGGAGAATTACCAATGGGATAGAAATTATGCATTAATGCGCGGAATTGCGCAGATGGCATGTTATTCGGGGTCTTGCCAAAGTGGCATTTGTGCTACAGACTGCAAGAAACCTGAAAAAGTTGAACTCGAAAAGATGTACGTTGCGCCTTTAACACAAAACAATATCAACACCGTTACGCGTGATATGTTGCTAAAGATAGCCCATGACAAGGAAATCCAGATTACGACTGAAGTTGAAGATATCGACGCTGGAGCTTCGCAACTCATCGATCACTTGGAAGTCAATGTATCGGGCGATACCGTTCACGGACGCGTTTGCACGAAGATCGAAGATACATCGAAAATCACCTCAGATCAGTATCCGACGATTAATGGTATGAAACCGAGTACGACGCTATGCTTTGACGTCATCCCCGTTGAGAATCAGAAAGTCATTCAACCATTGGAAGTGCCCAAAGTCTATCGGGCGAAGATCAATGTCTTGGGCGATGGATCGGTCTTGAACTCGGGCATTGCGTACTTCCTCGTGCCGAGTGAGATTTCGCAAGATATCGTCAACTAAAGAAACTATATTCTCATGCCATGCGAGTGGTTCATATATCACTCGCATGGCAATCGATGGGAATGATGAAGATAATAGCGAAGGAGATGTCGATCGCATGTCGAATCGATATGAATTGGAATTCGTTCCAGTGAAATTTGTCAAGGCTTCACTGTAGACGCAGATCATTCTGCGTCTTTTTTGTATCAGAATTGTATGCTAAAGAAACTGCGCATCACCATAGCGACACTCGTATTCGTCGCGTTTATCGTATTATTTCTAGGGATTCGGTTTTTTCCCGATATTGCCTGGCTATCTTTTATATCGGAAATCCAGTTAGCGCCAGCGATTGCATCGATCAACGTCGTTGCGCTCGTCATTTTATGCGTCGTAACGCTACTCTTTGGGCGCATCTATTGCTCTATACTCTGCCCTCTCGGGATTTTTCAAGACATGGCATCGCGGTTAAAACCGCGCAAAAAGAAACCGTATCGGTATTGGCGCAATGGGCACGCCATGCGCTTCATCAAATTAGGAATCGCATTGACTTGGTTGGCGAGTTTTATATTGGGCATTGGTGCCATTTGGGGCGCCCTCGATCCCTATGCCATATTTAGTCGCATGCTCGCGCATAACATTGCACCAGGATTTGATAAGCTCATGGGAGCGACGGGTGCTGTGCCCGATGTTGCGTTGTGGTCGCAAGGGCTTGGTATAGCATCGATTGCATTTGCCGCCGTGAGCATTATCGCCATCGCCGTGGTTGCCTTTTTTACAGGTCGCGGTTATTGCACGACCGTCTGCCCAGTCGGTACGATATTGGGCTACATAGGAAAATACTCACTATTTGGCATACGGATCGACGCACAAAAATGTCGCCATTGCAAATGTTGTGAAAGGCGTTGCAAATCGCATTGTCTCGACGTTGCCAAACGCGCCGATGAAGAGGCCGCCTCGAAAGACATGGTCGACAGGAGTCGTTGCATTGCATGCATGAACTGCTTAGAAAGCTGTAAATTCGGCGCTTTGCGATATGGGCTTCGAGCGAAAGTCAAAGAGATTACACCAGAGAAAAATTGTATCAAAGATTGTATCATTGTAGATTCTCGATCGACCGACGAGAATGAAAAAGGAAAGGAAGATTGCACGGCAGGAACAGGTTGCAACGCCGTCGATCCCCCAATTCCGGCCTTGGAAAGCGCCAATCTTCCGATAGAGAAAGGCACAGAAACTGCGTCTTTAGATGGCGATATTGACAAAGGGATAGATGACGAAAAGCGCGTAGCATTCAAGACGATCGTTGCGGGAGCGATGGTGATGGGTGCATCGCTCTATGCGAATGCGGGACTTGCCGCCCCCTCGAAGAAACGTTCGGATAAGGGGAAGATCGCTCGCAAAGATCTCACGCCGCGAGAACATGCCGTATTTCCGCCGAGTTCAGATAGTGTAAGGGATTTGATAAAGCGGTGTACGGGATGTGGACTTTGCGCACGCATTTGCCCGAACCACGTCATATATTTTCCGATGACGGCAAATGTCCATGTACTTCAGCCGCGCATGCGCTTTGATTACGGAGCCTGCCGGCCATCGTGCAATGCGTGTACGCGCGTATGCCCGACAGGCGCATTGCGCGAGCTGGCTCCGAGCGAAAAAGCCAATCATCGGATTGGGCGAGCTGTCGTCGATAGATCGCTATGCGTCAATTATACGACGCCATCGACGCAATGCCGAGCTTGTGGACGCATGTGCCCTTATGGCGCGATAACGCATACAGAATCGACACGTGCCAATGGCAAGCCGTGCATGATTCCGACCGTCGATCCGAACAAATGCGTCGGATGTGGCACGTGTGAATACGTCTGCGCGGCTCGTCCGATTGCGGCAATCCACGTCGAAGGGGAAGCGGCTCATCAACGCAGCCAAGTTCAAAGCGTATGAATGGCTCGAGGGATGATTTACGAACAGAGTAAGGAAAAGAAATGGATGATAGACGATATACGCGTAGGAATTGGATCAAGACGGCGACGGCAGGCGTAGCAGGGGCTACGATCGCGGGGACGGCTGTAACATTACAGAGCTGTGCGCCGAAATCTGAGGATACAAATGACGTATCGGGAGGTAGTGAGGAAAAGAAACCGTACTTTACTCGAAATAAGGGGATCCCATGCATATATTGTTCGTATTGCATGCCATGCAAATTCGGCCTCGATATCCCAGGGATATTTCGATTTGTGAATGAACACATGATCGTCGATGAAAAGGCAGGCGAAACCATGGCGCCCTACTCGACGGAAGAACGCGATGATGGCGATGAGATGGACGATATCGCTCGGAGGCGGGCGTTTCGGGCGGTATATAGCTCTGCCATCGAGGAATTGCGGCAAGCCGACAAGTGCACGGAGTGCAAAACGTGCGTGCCCAAATGCCCCGAGATGATCGCGATACCAAATGAAATGTTAGAGATAGCGCGGGTGACCTATCGTTTTTATTGAACCCCTGAACTCAACACCGTAGCGTTATATGCTGCATGGGCTGGGTGATATAAAGTAGCCCGTATTGCCGAAGGCAATAGGGCGACTCGGCGCCGTATTGAGCCAACGGCGAAATAGGCGGCGTTCTCGGAGCCCGTATTGCCGAAGGCAATAGGGCGACTCGGCGCCGTATTGAGCCAACGGCGAAATAGGCGACGTTCTCGGAGCCCGTATTGCCGAAGGCAATAGGGCGACTCGGCGCCGTATTGAGCCAACGGCGAAATAGGCGACGAACAAAAAGTATGAAAGATTAATGCAAACAGATATATTTATATACACATACATATAAATATAAATAATGGCAAGTATGAAGACAAGAAAAGCCGCCCCGAGGGACGGCTTTTGGAGTCGACTAGCCACTTACCGCGGTGCGTTAAGCGGCGGGGGAAGGATTATTCGTTGACGTACCGTTGAACCTCGACGAGCTGTTTGTAGTAGGCGATGCGTTCGTCGATGTCGCGTTGAGCGAGAGAGAAGAGGTGTTCGGCGAGCTCGGGTTTTGTGCGTTGGAGCTGAGCGAAACGGGCTTCTTGTAGTGCGAAATCTTTGAACGGCATGGTCGGTTCTTTGGAATCGAGGTGGAAAGGTTTGCCGTTGGGGTCGGTGGTGGGTTGGAAGCGGTACATCGGCCAGTAACCGGATTTGACGGCGTCTTTGATTCGGTCTTGTGTCGTCATCATGTTGATGCCGTGCGCGATGCATGGGCTGTAGGCGATGATGAGTGATGTGCCTTCGTAGGCTTCGGCTTCGGCGAGAGCTTTGAGGGCTTGGTTACGGTCGGCGCCGAGGGCGATTTGTGCGACGTAGACGTTGCCATAGGCCATGGCGAATTGACCGAGGTCTTTTTTGCCGCCAGGTTTACCGCCGGCTGCGAATTTTGCGATAGCGCCGCGCGAAGTCGATTTCGAGGCTTGACCGCCCGTGTTGGAGTAGACTTCGGTGTCGAGGACGAGGATGTTGACGTTGCGTCCGAGGCTGAAGATGTGGTCGAGGCCGCCGTAGCCGATGTCGTATGCCCAGCCGTCGCCGCCGACGATCCAGAGAGAGCGTTGGAGGAGGTTATCGGCTTGTGCCATGAGCATGCGGGCGTCGTTGGAGTCGATTTGCGCAAGTTTGGCTTTGAGCTGTGCGATGTGCGTGCGGACGCGATCGAAGTCGGCGTCGGTCTTTTGGGGTTCTTCGCAGAGCGATTTGACGAGTTCGTCGCCAACTTCGGCGGAGAGTTTTTTGAGGAGGTCGCGCGCGAAGTCGCGGCGTTGGTCGAGGGCTAGGCGGATGCCGAGGCCGAATTCGGCGTTGTCTTCGAAGAGGGAGTTTGCCCAAGCGGGACCGTGACCTTTTTCGTCTTGCGACCAAGGCGTCGAGGGGAGGTTACCGCCGTAGATGGACGAGCAACCCGTGGCGTTGGCCACGACCATGCGATCGCCGAAGAGTTGGCTGACGAGTTTGACGTAGGGAGTTTCGCCGCAGCCTGCGCATGCGCCAGAGAATTCGAAGAGCGGTTGAATGAGCTGCGAGCCTTTGATAGTGGTTTTGTCGACTTCGGTGCGCGATTTGTATGGAAGCGTATCGAAGAATTCGAGGTTTTTGCGTTCTTCCTCGAGGTGATCGAGTCGGTATTCCATTTTGAGAGCGCCCTTAGCGGCGGCGGGGCATTGCGCGACGCAGACGCCGCAGCCGGTGCAGTCGTCGGCATAGACTTGGATGCGCATTTTGGAACCGGCGGGAACTTCTTTGCCTTTCCAGTCGCGAGTGGTGAAGCTGGCGGGTGCATTGGCAGCGGCTTCGGGCAAGAAGGTCTTGATGCGGATGGCTGCGTGCGGGCAAGAAATCGAGCAGAAGGCGCAACCGATACAAGCGTTTGGATCCCAGATGGGGATTTCGCGAGCGATACCGCGTTTTTCCCATTTCGTCGTGGCGGTGGGGAAATGCCCATCGGCGTCGAAGACGGACGTCGGTAGCGTTTCGCCTTCGTCTTTCATGAGTTTGCTCATGATCTTCTTGACGTATTCGGGAGCGTGGCTGAGATCGGGGCTGACGCGGTGCAAATTGCCGAGCGTCGTGGGGACTTTGACTTCGTGGAGGTTTTCGCAAGCGGCATCGATGGCGGCATAGTTCTTTTGAACGACGGCTTCGCCCTTCTTGCTGTATGTTTTTTTGGCAGCTTCTTTGATTTTTTCGATGGCCTCGGCTTCGGGCAAGACGCCGGAGAGTTTGAAGAAGCATGCTTGCATGACGGTATTGATGCGCGTGCCCATGCCCGTCGATTCGGCGACTTTACCGGCGTCGATGACGAAGAGTCGGATTTTCTTCTCGATGATTTCTTTCTGCGTTTCGGCGGGAATGTGATTCCAGGCTTCTTCGGCGGGGTATGGGCAGTTCAAGAGGAGTGTAGCGCCCATGTCGGCATTGGCGAGTACTTCGCGTTTTTCGACGAATCCGAACTGGTGAACGGCGATGAAGTTTGCGCGTTGGATGAGGTATGCCCCTTTGATGGGCTTTTTGCCGAATCGGAGGTGAGAAATCGTCTCGCCACCCGATTTTTTCGAGTCGTAGACGAAGTAGCCTTGCGCGAACATCGGGGTGTTTTCGCCGATGATTTTGATGGAGTTTTTGTTGGCGCCGACGGTGCCGTCGCTACCCAAACCGAAGAAGATAGCGCGCGTGTTTTCGGGGTCTTCGGTGATGAAGGAAGGATCCCAGGGGATGCTGTGTTTGGTGAGGTCGTCGGTGATACCGATGGTGAAGTGGTTTTTGGGAGCGTCTTTTTTGAGTTCATCCAAGACGGCTTTTGCCATTGCAGGAGTGAATTCTTTCGACGAGAGGCCATAGCGACCGCCGACGATTTTTGGCATATTCGTGCCGACGATTTCGCGCCAGCCTTCGGTCACGGCTGCGACGACATCCAAATAGAGCGGTTCGCCCAACGATCCAGCTTCTTTTGTGCGATCTAAGACGGCGATCGATTTGACCGTTTTGGGGAGCGCAGCCAAGATGGCTTTTGCGTCGAACGGACGATACAAATGGACGGTAAGGACACCCGTTTTTTCGCCTTTTGCATTGAGAGCATCGACGGTTTCGTGAGCGGCACCGACAGCCGAACCCATGAGGATCATGACGCGATCGGCATCGGCGGCACCGTAGTATTCGAAGATGTGATATTGGCGCCCCGTGAGTTTTGCGAAGCGATCCATCGCTTCTTTGACGATACCGGGGACGGCGTCGTAGTAGGGATTGCATGCTTCGCGAGCTTGGAAGAAGATATCGGGGTTTTGCGCCGTGCCGCGAATCGTCGGGTTTTCGGGCGTGAGTCCGCGGTTATGGCAAGCAATGACGAGGTCTTCGTCGATGAGTGCGCGAGCATCTTCGAGCGACAAATAGTTGATTTTGTTGACTTCGTGCGACGTGCGGAAGCCGTCGAAGAAGTGGAGGAAAGGAACGCGCGATTTGAGCGTCGACATTTGGGCGATCATCGCCATGTCTTGGGCTTCTTGAACGCTCGTCGACGAAAGCATGGCGAATCCGGTCGTGCGGGCGTGCATGACGTCGCTGTGATCGCCAAAGATCGAAAGAGCATGGCTTGCCAAGCAACGCGCGGCAATGTGGAAAACCGACGGCGTGAGTTCGCCGGCGATTTTGAACATGTTAGGAATCTTGAGCAAGAGACCTTGCGACGCGGTGAACGTCGTCGTCAAGGCGCCGCCTTGAAGCGAGCCGTGAACGGCACCTGCGGCCCCCGCTTCGCTCTGCATTTCGACGACGCGGGGAATTTCTTCCCAAATGTTTTTCTGCGACTTCGACGCCCAATCGTCGGAGAGCTCAGCCATCGTCGAGGAAGGCGTAATCGGGTAAATACAAATGACTTCGTTCGTCATAAACGCGGAGTGCGCCGCTGCTTCGTTACCATCAATTGTCTTGATAAGAGACATGTTGTTCCTTCTCCTTAAAAATCGGGCTGTAACACCTACAGCCAACCACATGCCGTCACCATGGACGACAACCCGTCGCCTTTTAGCACTTGGCTGTATAAAAGACAACGAATTAAGGATTAATTTCACGAATGTGAATTCATGAGGGACGAAACGGTTACATATAGCTCCACATTTGGCACGAATCGTGCTAGTTGATTCTATCGACGCTGAGGCGTCCTCGCGACGAATATCGATCGGCAGTATTCGACGACGTCGGATATTGACGATCGATGTTTGATAAACGGCGAGTGTGATATAGCTCGTATTTTGATTTCGTTTGCAGTGGTGCATGGGAATCGCACAGGAGATGAGATGATGTGGAAACGGTTGAAATGGGTGGGCGTGTTTGGATGTGCATTGCTGATGTCGTCGTTTGCGACACCAGGATATGCGCAATCGAATGGCAATTCGTACTATTATAATACGGAGACGTGTGGTGTACGCTCGGATATCTACAGCATGGTATTGCACGATATCGCGGCGCACCAAAAAGACAAAGCGCGTTTGAGCGCATTAAAAGACATACTCAATCGACTTGCATTCTCGACAAATCAGGCGGTCGAAATATTGCGCTATTTCACTGGCAATCGCATCGAGGCAGCGGCACTACTCTATGAAAACGTGTGCGATGTTCGCAACTGGGAGACCGTCTATCAGAGCGGCTTGTTTAAGCCCAATGCAGAACGCATGCTCAGAGAACGCATAGCCAATGCTTCGACGAACTCGCCGACGTATAACTACGATCATTACCCCGAATGGTATTCGCCTTCGGATTCGTCGTGGACGTATGACAGTAGCTTTACATTCTCGGGTGATCGATGGTGGAATTCGCAGGATTCACAATCGAACAAATGCAGCTCTTGCCAAACCGCTCTCAATCAACTTCGCGCGACGATTAAACGCGAACGCGAGCAATTTGCAAAAGAACGCGCACAGTGGCAAATCGAACGCAATCGCTTGACGAGTCAACGTCCAAGTCATGGCAATAATAGTTATTGCAACGATCGATATGACGAGGGATTCAGAAATGGTCAACGACAATGCAACTGCCAGACGCAAAGTTGCGACAGCTGGTATAACAATGGTTACACCAACGGCTATAACCAAGGCATTGCCGCTTGCAATCAAAACACATACGTCCCCCCCAACAATCCTCAATACAATCAATACGATCCATGCGCCGCATCAATGGACGATGCCACGTTTAATCAGTTCCTCTCTTTGATCCAGAAAGAGTCGTTCGATGGCAAAAAGATTAACATCATCCAGCCAGCCATCAACACTGGTGCCGTTTTTACGACGGCTCAAGTCGTCAGTATTCTCAAGACATACGACTTCGATACCAATAGGAAGGTAGATGCGGTCAAGCTCTATCAGAGCGTTTGCGATAAATCGGCATGGTTCACGGTTAAATCGACATTCGATTTCGACTCTAGTTGGGAAGAAGTCATCAAAAGCGTCGGTCTAAAATAGCCTTCTCACTTGTGCCCGTGTCGAGACCCGACACGGGCGTTTTTCGTTAGTTCGCGAACATTTCCCCAATGTAAATCTCAAGCGCCTCCGAAAACAATTAAATCTCACACAAACAGAACTCGCAGATCGATCTGGCGTGAGTCTGCGCTCGTTCCAAATGTACGAACAGCGAAATAAAGATATCAACAAAGCGAGTGTCGAAACGGTCTATCGCCTTTCGATAGCTTTATACTGTAGAGTCGAAGACTTAATCGAAAGATGATGCAACGATGACTCCCCGCTTAGCGGGGAGTTGTCATCATTACCGCAGATATCAAGCACGTGGATTGAACGACGATTCACAAGGCGCGTGATTCGACAAAAGCTTTTTCGCGTGCAACGATGACTCCCCGCGTAGCGGGGAGTTATCATCATTACCGCAGATATCAAGCGCGTGGATTGAATGACGATTCTTTAGCGAGTGATTCGAAGAGGGCTTTTTCTTTTTCGGAGAGGGGTTTTGGCACGCAGATTTGGATCTCCATAAAGAGATCACCACGCGCTTGTTTATTGTAGAGCCCCTTTCCTGGGAGTCGGAGTTTTTGCCCACTTTGTACACCGGCTGGTAACGTCAATTTGACATGACCGCCGATCGTCTGACATTCGACATGCATGCCCAAAGCGGCTTCCCACGGCGAAACTTTGAGTTTTTGAATGATATCGAATCCATCGGTGCGGCATTCTGGATCGACGACGTTGACGCGGAATCGCAAATCGCCACCATCGATCGATTGCCCCTTGAGCTTGAACACCGTTTTATCTTTGGCGCCTTTGGGGATTTTGACTTTGAGCGAGCGCGTCTGCATATTCTGCGTTATCGTTATCTCTTTCGGCGCGTCGTCGAGTAAATCGGCGACGCTGAGATTGAGGTCGACGATGGGAGCTTCGGCCGCGGCTCGCGACGATGTACGCGAACGACGCGCCCCAGATGCGCCAAATCCGGCATCGCCGAATCCTGCACCGCCCATGTTCGACGAGAATCCACCGCCGCCCATGTTCGACGAGAATCCACCACCAAATATCGCTTGGAAGAAATCGCTCATGCCGCCCAAATCGCCCATATTGATGTGGACGTTCTGACCGCCTGCGCCTCCAAAGCCGCCCCATCCCGGCGGCGGCGTGAACTGTTGCCCATTGCGCCACGAAGACCCTAGCGCATCGTATTGTGCACGCTTTTGCGGATCTTTGAGCACCTCATAGGCCTCGCCAATGTCTTTAAACTTTTCTTCGGCGCTCGCATCGCCAGGATTCAAATCGGGGTGATATTTGCGCGCGAGTTTTTTATATGCTTTTTGAATATCATCGGCGCTAGCCTTTCGGTCGACGTCGAGAATTTTATAATAATCTTTATATTCCATCATAAACCTCCTCGATTGCCATTATCGCAATCACCGGCATCGGTTCTGGCCGACGGTTCCGATTCTATACGCGGTGTAGTCTCGGGATCGCCTTTTCCAAGCGGTGCCGTTTCGGGCGTATCGCTTAAGGCACGCGGTTTGCGCCCAAAAATATTGACGAGTATGATTTCGAGTATGCTTCGCCAGAGCCGAAGCAGTCAGGACGGGTTGCGCACGACGATAACGCGAGCCACCCGAGCGACATCGCCATTATCGTATTCAAACCCACGACGTTCGATGTGCATAATCGTGTTGTTTTCCATCGCCGGATTCGGGCACGTCGCAATCGCCTCGTGGCGCTTCGGGTCGAATTTTTTGCCCATGTCGTCGCACGCTTTGATGTGGAGCGTTGCCAAGCACTTATCCATCTGATGCACCAACGACGAAAACCCATCGAACCAAGGACCTTCTTTTTCGGGCAACGTCGCCAAAGCTCGCTCTGCGTTGTCATAGACGTCGAGCCAAATATCGATAACGCGTTCGCGTTCACGGCGACGAATGTCGTCTTGCTCTTTCGCCGTTCGCTTGCGATAGTTATCGAAATCTGCCGCCAATCTCACATAAGCATCGCGCCAATCGGTTTCGGCTTTCTTGTCGGCAGACTCTTCTTCACCTGCCACCTCGTCGGCTTGCGCTGAGTCGGCGCTGGCTTCAGCTTCGGAATCCGACGCATCGCCCGCCGCATCTTGAGCTTCGCCCTCGGCATTCTCGACATCTTCGACGACCTCGTTTTGCTCCGAGTCGAGCGACGCAACCTCTTCGTCCGAAACGACTTCGGGTTCGAGAACTTCAGCCGCATCGCGGTTCAAAACCGAATCGTCTTTGTGTTCTCCGTGGTGTTTGTGATGATGATTCGACATAACGCATATCCTCTACTCTAAAATTCATAAAAAAAGAACTCCCAGATTTGCTCTGGGAGCCCTCTCACGACCGTCTACTTTAAACGCATCGAAAACGGCGTCAAGTCCGTTTTGGCGATTTTTTCGATTTATGTCGCCAAGCGATGGGCGCTGCGCCATAAGGCAATCACCCATCGCTCAGCAGTAGGTCTTAAGGTGATTCAGTACTACCATTATCGCCAGTACCTGTTCCACCCGTTCCACCATCTGCGCCCGAGCCTTCACCGCCGTTGCCGGGGTCAGTGCCACCCGTTGCTTTCTCTACACACTCTGTTTGATCGCCATTGACCTCGTAGCCTTCTTTGCATGTCGAGACTTTGCATTCTCCGCCCTGACAAATGACTCCGTCGACATTGCCAGTTATCACTTTTGTGCAATCATCAATTTTTGGACCACAGGCTTTAATGGTATCTGCCTCACATGTTTTCTTATCGGCCGAGACGTGGTTGTC
>SFMP01000067.1 GCA_004554395.1 Myxococcales bacterium
GGGAAAAAGCTCGGACTCGACGAAGGAGAAAAACTCGGACTGGCTAAAGGTAAAACCGAAGGCAAAGCTGAAATGGCTTCGTCGATTGCTCGTAATCTCATCGCTATGCGCATGCCCGAAGACGACATCGCAAAAGCTACTGGGCTGTCGATCGATCAAGTCCAAGCGCTTGCCGTGGGCTAGAGCTACGGCGTATGCGCGCAGGGCAATAGCCCGAGCACATAGCCGTAGCCGCGTAGCGTATTGCCCCCGCAGGGGGCAATAGCGTAGCTGGCGCCGTATGCGCGCAACGCAGTGAGCACATAGGCGCGCTTGAGCCCGTATTGAGCCCAAACGGGCGAAATAGGGCGCGCTTGAGCCCGTATTGAGCCCAAACGGGCGAAATAGGGCGCGCTTGAGCCCGTATTGAGCCCAAACGGGCGAAATAGGGCGACAAAAGCATAAAAAATAGATAGGTGCGATCACTTGCACGTTTTGCGCAGTAGCGGTAATATGGGCGCGGTCGTTTGGCGACATTTTTTTTTAGTCGTGCGCATATTGTAAGGAAGGAAAGATATGGGCGTATTGGCGAAACCCATTCCATTTGGTGACTATTTTCTGCTCGAGAAACTCAATACCGGCGGTATGGCCGAGGTGTTTAAGGCCAAGACATTTGGCGCGGAAGGTTTTGAGCGCATCGTCGCCGTAAAGAAGATTTTACCCTCGATTGCCGAGGACAAAGAGTTCATCTCGATGTTCATCAACGAGGCGAAACTCGCCGTGCAGCTCAACCATGCAAACATTGCGCAGATAAACGACCTTGGAAATATCAATGGCGATTACTACATTGCCATGGAATACGTGCCGGGGCACGACTTGCGGGTCATCTTCGACCGTTGCGTGCGGATGAATAAGAAGCTCGACATCGGATGCGTTTGCTACATTATGAGCAAGGTGTGCGAGGGGCTTGATTATGCGCATAATAAGAAGAATGCCAATGGCGAGCCGATGAACATCATTCACCGCGACATTAGCCCGCAAAACATCATGATTGGGTACGATGGCGAGGTGAAGCTCATCGACTTCGGGATTGCGAAGGCGACGAACCAGTCGAATGCGACGCAAGTTGGCATTTTGAAGGGCAAATTTAGTTATATGAGCCCCGAGCAAGTGTCGGGCAAGGCGAATATCGACCGCCGTAGCGATATCTTTGCCATCGGCATCGTGCTCTTCGAAATGCTTACGCTCAAGCGGCTATTTTTGGGCGCTAGCGATTTCGAAACGCTCGAGAAGATTCGCAAAGTCGAGGTGAGCCCGCCAACGCTCTATAATTCGGCAATCCCCGAAGAGCTCGAAGATATCGTCATGAAGGCGCTCGAAAAAGACGTCTCGCAGCGATTCCAAACGGCGCAAGAGCTACAGGAAGCATTGCAACGCTTTATGTTCCGCCAGAATATGTATTACACGGCTAAGGAACTGAGCGAATTCTGCCAAGAAATGTTTGCGCAGGAAATTGCGTTAGAACAGAAAAAGACCGAATTTTATAAGGAACTCACGCGCGATGTTCTAATGCAATCCAAAAAAAGCGAGGGCGACGACGAGACGGCGTTTTACGATAAGCCGAATATGCCGAAGATGACGGGCGTCAATTACGACGTCGTGTCGGCGCAACCTGCGAAAAAGCAGGCGATTTATGCCGAGCTCGACGATTTCGAACCGCCCAAAGACGACGACATCGTCTATTCGTCGAAGGTGAGCAACGGCCACGGAGGGGATCCGGTTGCGGCAGCCGCACCAGCGAAGAAAGAAAACATCAGCGCGATTATCAATGCGCCCGTTTCACCGAACAAAAAAGCCCCTGTGCCTCGCAAATCGCAAGCCATGCTCGAGCCCGTTGCGCCCGTCGAAGCGGTTGCCAAAGGTCGCGAAACGGTGCTCACGACGCCCGTCAAGAAACGGAATCGGCGAACGGTTGCGATTACGACGGTGACGGTTCTCATCCTCACCATCATTGCGCTCGTCGTCTTTGCCATTATTCGTCCCAAAGATACGCGCGATGGGCAGCTCCAGTTCGTATTGACGCCCGCCGACGTTCGCGTTCGACTCGACATCAATAATGTTGCCGGCGAAGAAGGCATCTTGGGGCCGATCAACGTTTCGGCGCTCTCGACGATAAACGATACCCATTATCGCATTACAGCCGATGGATATGAGCCGATCGAAGGCGCGATTAAGGCAAATAAAAACAAGATCGAAGTTCCCATTCATCTTCAACCGCTCGACAATTCGATTTTGACGATCTTAGCCGATGTCGATTCGGCAGAGGTCTCGGTCGATGGCAAAAAGATCGAGGGCAACCGACGCTTCGAAGTCAAGAATATGACGCAAGGCCAACATACGATCGTCGTCGAAAAAGACGGCTATAAAAAATTGGAACAAGTCATCGATTTCAAAGCCGGCGAGCCGATGAAGATCAAGGCAGATCTCAAGCCGGAATTTGCGACACTCGTTTTGAAAACCCAACCTTACGAGGCGCAGTATCAGCTCAAGAACCTTCGCACAGGCGCGATATCGAGTGGACGCACGACGCTCGATGGCGTGACGATTGCCGATTTGCCAGCCGACGACACGTTTGAAATCACGATTTACGACGGCAACAATAAGATTCAAAGGGAATGGAAGCCGAACGTGAGCGAGCCCAACGAACGCGAATATCGCAGTTTCAAGACGGAGTTCGATCCGAATGCCGTGGCCGTCGTTGCGCCCGAGCCCGAACCGACGCAAGTCGCCGCGGCGCAACCTGCACCACGCCCAGCCCCGAGAGTCGAAATGAAACAAGCCGAGCCAAAGCCTGCGGCAAAGCCGGCACAAGCCGAGCCAAAGCCCGCGGCTAAGCCGGCACAAGCCGAATCGAAGCCCGCGCCCGTAGCGCCCAAACCCGTCGCCGATACGGGCGCACCGGGCAAATTCCTGCTCAACAGCAAGCCTCCTTCGAACGTCTATATCAACGGCAAAGATTACGGCGCCACGCCAAAGCAAATCGAAATGCCCCCTGGCGACTACATCATCCGCTTTGTCAACGCCGAAAATAACCTCAACGTCGAAAAGAAAGTCACGCTCAAGGCGGGAGAAAAGAAAAAAGTCTTCCATCCATAAAAGACGATAATGACGAGCGATTGAATCGATGTCGATCGATTCGATCGCAGAGCTGACGAGCCGATGAGAATGATCTCATCGGCTTTTGTCGTTTATATCAAGCCCCATGCGTCGATGGAACTTAATGATGTCTTCGCGGCGATTTGGATTTGCTGTCTTTTAGATTTGCAGTCTTTTAGAATGCGGTCTTTGTAGAGTCGAACATGACCATTCGCAAAGTAAAAAAGCCGATGAGAATGATCTCATCGGCTTTTGTCGTTTATATCAAGCCCCATGCGTCGGAGGGGTGATGGGCTTTATTGGATGACGGCTTCGCAGTTGTGAGCATCGCGCTATAGACCATCGACTCTCCAATCGGCAGTAAATCCCTTTTTCTCAGATCCAATTTTTTTCGAATCCCTTTTAGAATCCTTCTTAGAATCCTTCTTAGAATCCTTTTTCGTCTCTTTATTCGCCTTTGTCTTGCCGAGTTCGGCATCGGTAGACGGTTGATGAGATTTATCTTTTGCCGATTTATCTGATTTATCTTTTGCCGATTTATCTTGTTCTTGAATAATCTTCGGCTGTTCGAGGTCTTTTTTCGATTTATCGGCTATCTGAGGTTCGACGCGATTGTCGTCTTTTGCGCCAGCGACTTTTGGATTGCCGTCGATAAGAGGCTTGTTTTCGGCCACTGCTTTTGCCGAGTCGCCAGGCGCGACGGGTTGCATATTGAGATTGACTGGTGTCGGCATGAGTGCGTTGACGAGGAAGGGGTATTCGACGAATCCATCGGCTTTGAGTCGGAGTTTCCAAGCTTCGAACGTGGGCACGACCGAGATGGCGATGGGGGTTTTACCGAGGAGGTGATTATCGGATTCTCGGTAAACTTCGGCGCCGGCGGGCATGCTCGAAATCATGACGTTCATTCGGAAGAGGGGCAGTGCGCCTTCCATAGCGCCAAACGCCGCACTTCGAACGATCAATTTATCGCGTGCCGAAAGTTCTTCGGCGGCAACGGCCGATGGGTCATGCGTATCGTCGATGAGCAACTTCACGACGATAATCGTGGCGCAAGCAATTATCCCCACGATGATGAAGACGAGGAGGATCGTATTGAGCATCGTTCGGTTGTTGTTTGCACCGATGAGTTGCTGGGAGATGAGCGTCTGTTGCGAGACGGCTTGTGCATTGGCAGGCGTCACTTCGGGCGTCGTCGCCTGCGACATGCGGCCGCCTGTGCGCGAACGTTTTCGCATCTTCGCCGAAACGTATTCGTTTTTGAGCGTATTGTCGTCGAGTGCCGAGAGCGCAACGAAGCATTCCGAGGCGTCTTTGAAGCGCAGAAGCGGATCTTTTTGGATACATTTTTCGATAACCGTCCAAATTGCCGTATCGCGTAGCCAATACCAATCGTCGTCGTCGAGCGGATCGGGCGATAAAATCATCATAGCGGCATCCATGGCCGAATCGGCGTTGACGGCTTGAACGCACGTCAACATTTCGATCATGATCAAGCCAATGGCAAAGATATCGGAGGCGGGTGTTGGCGCGTAGCCCTTGAGTTGCTCGGGGCTCATATAGGCGGGCGACCCCATCCAAGCCCCCGTCTGCGTCACTTTTTGCGCCGTGCTATCGTCGCCTTCGATAGCGCGAGCGATGCCGAAATCGAGCAATTTGACGATGAAATCGTTAGAATCGGCCGACTGTGGCTTGAGGCAAATATTAGCGGGTTTGAGGTCGCGATGGACGATGCTATCGCGATGAGCCACAGCGAGCCCGTCGAGCACTTGGAGCATCAAAGATTTGACGTCGAAGAACGAGAACTTTTGGCGTCGTTCGATGTAATCGTCGAGCGTTTTGCCCTCGATAAACTCCATCACGTAGTAGAGCGTATCGGCATCGACGCCTTGTTGCGGGTCATCGTCGGCCGTCGTCCCGTGATCGAAAACTCGCACGATATGCGGATTGTCGAGCTTTTCGCAAATCGCAATCTCGCGCTTAAACCGCATCACGGCGACGTTGTAATCTTCGATCTTATGGCGCAACGTCTTGACGGCGACGACGCGATTCATCTCTTCGGTGTCGATTGCGCGATAGACGACGCCAAACCCACCGCTACCGATGACGCTTTCGATGCGGTAGCGCCGCTTGACGACATAGCCCATGGGGAGCTCGTCGCTCGAGACCTTCTTTGTCGTATTCGCCGGCAACATTCCCCCCACGCCCTGACACGTCTCGGCCGGGATTCTCTCGAGCGTATCGGCTTGCCCGACATCTTTCGCACCACCGACGCCATGGCGCGTATCGACTCTCATGCGATCGCCCACGTCGTCATCGTCCGAGTCATCGTCGCCATCTTTACCGCCCGATTTGGCTTGTGTGCCGCCCGATTTGGCATCTTTCGCCTTCGATTGGCTCATCTCTGCAATTGCTTCGTGCGAAAGTGATTCGAATAGATCAGACGAACATGGCATATCGAGCGTTTCATCTTCGTCGTGTTCGAATTTGCTATCATCGTCGATATGTTTAGCCGAATTTTGTTTCGCTGCCATCGGCGATTTCGGTTCAGCCACAGGCGATTTCAATTCGGCCACTGGCGATTTCTGCGCTTCCGACGCGCCTCCCGAACGCAATACACCGCCTTTCGACGCCGACGGTCGAGATGCGATTTTAACGGATTTCGGCGGCACGACGCCCAATTCGTCGAGCGAATCGAACATCGACGCTATATCGTCGTAGGCATCGTCTTCGGCAGAATTCGATGCCGCTACTTTGGGCACGGGTTTTGTCGAGCTAGAAACACTGCTCAGTGGCTTAAATGCTACTTTAGAACTATCTTTGGCACCAAATGCATGATCGACCCTTCTCGACGCTCCAGATTTTTGGGCGTCTGAGTTCGGCTCTTCTGATTTCTGGGCGCCAAATACGGGCTCGGCTGTTTTCGACGCCTCCAATTTCAACGCGTCCGATTTCTGGGCGCCAAATACGGGCTCGGCTTTCTTCGAAGCTCCAAATTTTTGGGCGTCTGACGGCTGAGCCCCCGTCTTTGCTGCGCCTACTTGCGCATCGCTTTTGGCATTGAATTTATCGTCGATTTTAGCATCAATTTTACATGCATCTTTGGGATTGCCGAGTTTCGGCGCTGCTTTCGACTCATCCGAAGCCACGGGATCGAGCCCCTCGAACGAATCGAACATCGACGCAATCATGTCGAAACTCGATTTCGACAATCCCATATCGTCTTTGATTTCGGGAGCTTTTTTGGGCTTACGCTGCCCTTCATCAACATTACTCATGCTTCATATACCTCGATGTTGCCATCGAAACCCTCACAATTCAACAGAATGCGTATGCGCCATCATCGCGCATACAGAGCGCATGATGAGCTTATAGCATATTTCGTGCCCATGCCCAAAAGTTGAATCTTCAAATTGATCCTTTTGCCGATTTCGTGCACAATAATGGGGTGTTTGAACGCGCCATCGACAACAGGAGTCCATCATGCCGAATGAAATCACGATCCGCCGCATGCACATCGAAGAGCTCGACGCCATCCAAGACCTCTACGCCCAGCAATCGGCCGCCGACGCCGACCCACTGGCCAAACTCCGCGTCAACCCCAAACAACACGCCTGGGAAATGAAGCGCATCCGCCAACAATGGCTCGCGGCGCAAAAATACCTCCCTTACATCGCGTGCCTAGGCGACACCATCGTAGGCTACGCCGCCGCCACCATCGAACGCCAAGCGCACCTCTACGAAATCGAAACGGTCGCCAACCTGGGCGAGCTCTGGGTTTTGCCCGACTATCGCCGCCGCGGCATCGGTCGCGCCCTCGTCGAAGAACTCCTACGCGCCATCGATCAATACGGCATTTCATGGGTCTCGGTCCACCTGCCCTGCGACGACGCACTCCAAAACTTTTTCGCACAATTCGGCTTCACACCAAGCGCCCGCGAAATGCAACTCGACTTGTCGACCGTCCCAACCGACTAACGAAACGACACGCCACACGCGCACTTTCGACACTTTCTCTTGCTTTTTTGGATCGCCCTATCTCGCCCTATGGGGCTCAATACGGGCTCGGCTTTTTTGGCCATTTTGCGCATCTACGGCGTCAGCGTCGCCGCGCGGGCGGCGGGAACGTACCGCAGTACGCCCCCTTGCCCTTGGACTAGCTTCCTTGTATCTGCATCAAACTGGCAAAAAAGCGATTGAATCGCCCTATCTCGCTATCGCTCAATACGGGCTCTTTATCGCCCTATTTCGCTATCGCTCAATACGGGCTCTTTATCGCCCTATTTCGCTATCGCTCAATACGGGCTCTTGGCGCGGCTATGTGCTCGTGCCCTGCGGGGCACTTGCGCGCATACACCGCGCTTTTTTGTGGCGCGGCCGGCACTCCCCCATGCGCTAGCTTCGCCTCCAAACGCCCTACAACAAATTGCTCGCCAATTCAGCCAACTTCGAGCGTTCGCCCTTCGAGAGCGTCACGGTTGCCGCGATGTCGACGCCTTTGAATTTGTTGATGACATAGGTGAGCCCGTTGCTTTCGGCATCGACGTAAGGGTTATCGATTTGGTACGGGTCGCCGGTGAGTACGACTTTCGTGCCCTGACCAACGCGCGTGATAATCGTCTTGACCTCGTGCGGGGTGAGGTTTTGGGCTTCGTCGACGATGATGTATTGATTTGGGATAGAACGCCCGCGGATATAGGTGAGTGCTTCGATTTGTAGCAAACCCATATCGATGAGTTCTTTATAGCTACGGCGCCCGCGTCGTTTATCTTCTTCGTTGAGCCCCATGAGGAATTCGACGTTATCGAAGATCGGCTGCATCCAAGGATTGAGTTTATCTTCGATGCCACCGGGGAGGAAGCCGACGTCTTTGCCGAGCGGGAAAATGGGGCGAGCGACGAGGAGCTTGCTAAAGGCTTGTTCTTCGGTCGCTTTCTGGAGACCCGCAGCGAGTGCGATGAGGGTTTTGCCCGTACCAGCTTTGCCCAAAAGCGTGACGAGTTTGATGTTGTCGTCGAGGAGGCAATCGAGGGCAAAGTGCTGCTCTTTGTTTCGCGGTTTGATGCCCCAGCACCCCGAAAACCCTGGGCGCGTCGTCACGAGTGACGTCAATTTGTTTTGCTGCGGCAAGATTCGCGCCATCGCAGTGTGATTGTCTTCGTTGCGGTCGATTAAGCGAACGTATTCGTTGGCATAGAGCAAGAGTTCTTCGTCGCCCTTGTAGCCTTCTTCCAATTCGCGGCATTTGTAGGCAAACTGCGCCTTATCGGAGGCATCGTCGAATTGCAGCGTGACTTCGCGCGTTTGGTAGAGTTCATCGATGAGCGAACCATCGACGCGGAGTTCTTCTGCCCCCGGATAGAGACTATCGATCGAAATACTGCGTTCTTCGTAGTTTTCGCTCTGCAAGCCCATGCCATCGGCACGAATGCGAAGATTCGTATCTTTCGTAATAAAGATGCACGGAATATTGGGCTCTTCGGACTGCACGCGCAATGCGACGCTCATGATGAGCGTATCGGGCGAGTTTTTGCTCGTCGCAATGTTGTCTTGCGGCATGTATTTGCGTTCGGTCGGGATGACGCGCAAGAGCCCACCTGTCGGCATTTGTACGCCTTGAGCCAAGTTCCCCTTTTGGCGATATTCGTCGAGAGTGCGGCTAAAGAGTCGAGCGGCTCGCCCGAGCTCATTGAGTTGCTTTTTGAAGTTGTCGACTTCTTCGACGACGTAGATGGGAATGATGACATTGCTGTTGCCAAACTTCGTTATTGCCAATGGATCGTGCAAAACGACGTTCGTGTCGAGTACAAAATTCTTCACTTTCCCTGCTGCGTTCATAAATCCCGTTCCTTTATAGAAAAAAGCCTACGCTCCCCCCTGCGCCTTAAAAGCAATTATATACGATTCGTAAATTCCATGGTTATGTTTATTTTGAAAATAGTCGGTTCGAGTTTCGACTTCAGCGCGCAGATGGCGAATTATATTTTCTAGGATCGCAGGTTTTTTGAATTTTATTTTTCACGCAACGCCACGATACGGCCCAATCGACTGGGGAATGCAATTAGCACCAAAAAGCGGAGCCCGTATTGAGCCCCGTAGGCGAAATAGGGCGACAGCGTAGGCGTATGCGCGCAACGCCAGTGAGCACATAGCCGGAGCCAGAGCGCGTATTGCCCGCAGGCAATAGCGCGACAAAAGCCCGTATTGAGCGATAGCGAAATAGGGCGCCCCCCCAAAAAAACGATTAATTCGCGGAACAAACGAGTGCGGCGGAGAAAGCGCGTGTCGTGAGCGTGCGTTCGGTGTCGGGGAGTTCGAAATCGAGGGTGAATTCTTCGCCTTTGCCGTCGGCGGCGGTGAGGTATTGTTTGCGGTAGGGCGAATAGGTCGTGTTGATCATTTTGCCATCGCGGAACGAGATGAGGCGCAAGTAACCTTCGGCGCCTTTGCCTTTGGGGTATGGGTAGTAATTGCTGTGATCGACGACGATTTCGACGACTGAGCGGTTTTGGTTTGGGATTTCGTGGATGTTGTAGTCGCGTTCAGCGGTGTGGCCGCAGAGGACGAGTTTGACGTTGGCGTTTCGGGCGACGACGACGCGATAGATGCGATCGCCCAATTGCGATGGTTTGCCGTTTCGCAAATAACTGTGCCGCCCGACGATGGCGATGCGATGGGCATAAGTGGCGAGTGTGGCGTTGAGCCAATCGTAGGGGAATTCGTCGTAGCCCGAGTTGATGACGATGAAATCGCGGTTTGCGATGGTGACGAGCACATAGTGATTGTAGTGGCTAGGCGGCGTGAGATCGCTTTTTCCATACCAAAAGAAGTTTTCGAATCGCGAGGGAGGGAACGTCTTTTCGAAATACTCGCGGATATTGAACTCACCCAAGCTGACCTTGAGGAAAGTGTCGTGATTGCCGACCGAGACGCCGTTTGGCATGCCGACGTCTTCGATGATCTTATGGGCTTCGCTCGCGATTTGTTGTTCGACCTCGAACATGCTTTCGCCAGATGTGTTGTTCGTCATGTCGCCTGCATGATGGAAGTAGGCGGCTCGCCCCGCCAAATACTCATCGCGCGCGTAGGTCATAATCGTGTTGTATATGCCGTTTGGTTTTCCATCGACGAAAAACGCGCTCGAGGTGTAATTTTGCGTATCGCCCGTGAAGATGATCGTGTCGGATCCGTTAGCGGCGAGCTCTTGAACGGCCATGAGGCGCAAAGTATGTGTCGCTGGGTCGACGTTTTGGGCGTTTGGGACGTCGATTTCGATTTTGACTTGGCCCGAGTCGTCGGTCGGCTGCCCGATGAGTTTTGCCCATTTTTGCTCACTGCTCTGCCAAGCCATGATGGCGATGCGCTCGCCGATGCGCGTCGCCCCCTCGTATGCGATGCGCGTTACCCCTGTTTGGGGGAGATTGTGCACTTCGAAGACGTGATAGGGGAGCGCGTTAGTCGCATCGGTCGTTTCAGGGTCGTCGAGTGTGAATTCCGTTTCGCCGGGGTATTGAGCGCTTTTGAGCTGCAAATCTTCGGTCGTCGCGACAAATGCCTTGTATTGGCGCGTGCTTGGGTTGCAAATGCAGGCGCCGGCGACGCACACCGACGACGTTTGCGAGCAATCGGCACACGATTCACCGCAAGACGTATTCGATTCGGCTGTACATTGGCCGCCTTCGCCGCAGTGGCGCATGTTATTCGGGCATTGAC
>SFMP01000068.1 GCA_004554395.1 Myxococcales bacterium
CGCCCACGGATCGGACAGCGACTGGGGTGAAGTCGTAACAAGGTATCCCTACGGGAACGTGGGGATGGATCACCTCCTTTAACGGATTCAATTTGAATTTCGTGGTCATGCGCAATTGAAATAGCATTGCGTTTCGTACTTATGAGCGTTTACTTCTCTCTGGTTTTCGTTTGGGCTTGTAGCTCAGCAGGTTAGAGCGCACGCCTGATAAGCGTGAGGTCACTAGTTCGAGTCTAGTCAGGCCCATTGAAGCAACCTTTTATATAGGTTGCTTTTTTTTTGCTTTTTTGGCTTCGAGTTTTTGTTTTTTGCCAAAAATTTTTTTACAGCAATTCGATCACATCTGCCAAAGGCAGATGATTATTCCCCATCGCCAAAGGGGATTCGGAAACCCCTAACGGGGTTTATCCCTTCCCCATCGCCAAATTTGTCACATCTGCCGCAGGCAGATGTCCATTCCCCCTCGCTAAATTTGTCATATCTGCCGCAGGCAGATGTCCATTCCCCCTCGCCATTTATGGAGAGGGGGTGGCCGACAGGCTGGGGGTGAGGTCCAACGTGCGCGTATTGAGCCCAACGGGCGAAATAGCGCACGAGCGGAGCCGTATTGAGCGCAGCGAAATAGGCGTAGCCAGAGCCCGTATTGAGCCCAACGGGCGAGATAGGGCGATAAAAGCCCGTATTGAGCGCAGCGAAATAGGGCGCCCCCAAAGAGAATTAAGGGCCGTCGAAGCCGATGAGGTCGAGGGCGTGTAGTGGGAGTAGCGGTGCGGTGGCGTATTGGACGACTTTCATTTCGGCGTCGAATGCTTTGCGGAATTTGTTGTTGAGCCAGTGCATGCGCGGCAGCGAGGGTGAGAGCTCCATGGGGCTGAGGAGGTCTTTGAGGCGGACGACAGTGTCGGCGAATCGTGCGTCGGCGCAGACGTTGTCGTTGGCGATTTGTTGGAGTGGGTAGAAGACGCCGTCGCGGGCTTGTGGGGCGAAGACGTCGATGCCGAGGATCCATGTGTTGCGCGTTCGGATGCGGCCGTTTTGGACTTCGTCGTGTGCGGCGCGTGCGGGGACGTTGCAGGTGAGTCCGCCGTCGGCGAGTCGGTAGAGGGCGCGGCGATTGAAGAGATCGTCGACGATGGCGCGGGAGCGCGTGTGGGATGCGGGAATTTCGGCGTTGATGACGCCGGGGATGAGTGCCGAGAAGGCGACGCCGTCGATGGCGCACATGGCGCGCGTTTGGTCGTCGAAGCCGAAGACGACGGGCTCGACGCCATCGCCTTGTTTGACGATGAGATTGGCGATTTGAGCGGCGTGATGCATGGCTTTGCGCCACGACAGTTGGGTGAGGCGCAAGACGCCCGACAACGATCGCAGGGGCGTTTTTGGTTCGATTTCGGCGGCGAGGTGCGATGTGGCTAGGATGCCTGTGGCGACGGCTGCGAATGGGATTTTGAGCTCGCCAAAGGCGGGTGGGCGCGAGTAGCCTGCCGAACGCCATAGAATTTCGCAGAGGGCGTCGAAATCGATGCGGCAGATGCCCATGAGGCCGTGCGTACCCGTTCCGATGCATGGATGGAGGTTGCGAATGAACTTCCAGTAGCCTGGGAGTTTGAGCATGGTCATGGCGGCGTCGTAGTTCGTTTGCAGGCTGCGCAAATAGCCTGCAATCGCGCCAAACGACGTGCCCGTGATGAGTTCGGGGGCGATGCCACATTCTTCGAGCCAGCGAAATAGGCAGATGTGGGCGTAGCCTGTGCCGCCGCCGCCGCCGAGGGCTAGGACGAGGGCTTTTTGGCGCAATTCGCGTTCGATGGACGATTCGTCGATGCATGGATAGGCGCGGAAAAGGCGACCAATAGCCGTGCGAAGGTGTTTTGCGACCGCTGGGTAATGTGCGACGAGCGTGGCGCGGTGCCATTTGCCGCATGGGGCGAGTATGCCGATGCCCGAGAGTGCTTTAGGCGTGACGGGGTAAGTCACCGCGCTGCCGATCGACGACATGATAGATTCGAGCTCAGAGCGGAGCTCGTTTGTGTACGGCGTAATATCGACGTATTCGATGTCACCATGTGTGCGTTGCACGGGCAGGGCGCACGACGAAGCGAGGCGCAAAGCGTAACTGTATGTCGAACGGACGACGTCGTCGAGAATTTCGCCCGAGAGCGCGCGATCGCGGATCCACGCGCGCTCGATAGCTTTGATGCGATCCATAGACGTTGGGCTAGAACTTCCACCCCATCGTCATACCTTGGTATGAAGGGCTGAGATTGAAATCGATTTTGGGGACATAGGGATTCGAAGCGAGCCCGCGGTCGATATCTTCGCCGGCAAAGTCGTAGACATACCCCGTCACGACCATGGCAACGCCAGCGGCCAACAAAAATCCACCGACGCCGAATAAGACTTGCGACGAGATCTTCATTGTATCGATATCGTCTGCATCACCTTTTCTGAAAATTTCCCCATCATTGATATCTTTAGCGACCCCATCGCCTTTACCAGCCGCGACGGGGATGAGCACGCCAGCGACGATGATGCTAGCGGCGCCGACGCCCAGGGATGTGTAACCGCCGATGAGAATGCCGCGTCGGACGACTTCGGGGTCGGTGGCGACGGCCATATTGATGTGGACTTCGGCCATTTTATCGCCCTCGATCACGACGCTGACGGCATCTTCTTTGGTGAACCCGTCTTTTCGGATCGTGACGATGTATTTGCCTTCGACGAGGTCGATAGGCGTGGCGTTTTCTTTGAATTCTGCGCTCATGCCGACGCGTTTACCGTCGACGAAGACGTCGGCGCCGGGGACGTTACTCGTCACGATGAGTTGGCCTTTTGAACCGACGACGAGTTTGCTCGCCAAGGCATCGGCCGAGGCTTGATCGGTGACCGTCATCTTGACTTCGCGGAAGACGCCGACGCCGCTTTTGTACCAAACGACATGGGTTTCGCCGCCCGTTTTAATCGAACCGAAGACGATGGCAGGGGCGCCAAGTGTTTCGCAAGCCGTGTCGTAGCAGGCAATCGACGATTCTTTGTCGCAGCCCGTGACCATTTGCATTTCGGTGTAGGTGAGGTCGCCGCCGTTGGCGTCGAGATCGAAGTCTTCGGCGTTCATAATCGCCGTTCGGATGGCTTCGAAGACTTGCGTCGCTTGCGCGTCGACTTTATCGCCCAAGACGTCGAGTTTCATGACGGCAACGGTATCGGCCCATGCATCGGTCGCTCCGAAGAAGCACGTACAAGCTAGCAAAGCACCAGATATTCGATTCAATTTCATATTCTGCACCCTATTCGTATGAGTGATATATCTCTAAATATCGCGACGATACGTAGGGGCCGCCACGACGGGTGCAATATATCACGATTTTTGGCGATCTCAAATTTTAGTCACGATAAATAGCGAAAAAATGGTCTATTCATGGCTTACCAGCAGGGGATGCCTTGTTCATTTTGGGGGTGCATGCCTTTTTTCCCCAGTAGCCGTCTACTGCGTCAACTGGGGCTACACGCCCCCCTACGGGGTTCATTTGCGTGGTGCATTCCTCATAACTCTTGCGTGCATTAATGAATCAGGCGATATTCTCTGACAAGTACATATCACTACCGCTCTATTCCCCCACTTATGCACAGTGGCGGCTTCCAGCCGCTCAGTTTTAGATTTAGAGAATAGAATGCTTTGTATTCGACTGCGCACACGTCACTTTTGGGGGCAATGGCGCAAAAAAACATACAAAGTTGCGAAAAGGTCTATATACTCTCGCTTTGCGCATCGACCGTGCGCAAGTTCTCGATTATCTCGAATGAAGATGAACATCATTGAACGACGAGAAAGCATTCGTCACAGAACAAGGTCATTGAACGAAGGGAAGGATTATTATCTATGAAAATTGCACACCGACTTGCTCATGTCAAACCATCGCTCACTTTAGCCGTGACGGCGAAAGCGGCCGAGCTCAAAGCACAGGGGCACGACATTATCAGCTTTGGCGCTGGCGAGCCCGATTTTAATACGCCGCAACCGATTATCGATGCGGCGAAAAAAGCACTCGACGAGGGCAAGACGAAATACACACCGGTGCCGGGGTTGATGGCGCTACGCGAGAGCATTGCGAAGTGGTATCATCGCCATTTTGGCGTCGAGGCAAGTGCCGACGAAGTCATTGTGGCAACGGGCGGCAAACAAGTACTCTACAATGCGATGATGTCGATACTCAATCCGGGCGATGTCGTACTCATCCCGTCGCCCTATTGGCTATCTTACCCAGCGATGGCGAATCTCTGCGGTGCAGAAGTCAAATACATCGAGACGACGAAAGAAGAAAACTTCTTGCTCACAGCCGCTCAGCTCGACGAAGCTCTTGCCAAAGATCCGCAAGCCCTGCTCGTGCTCAATTCGCCTTGCAACCCCACTGGGCAAGCCTATGACGCCGACCGACTCGCTCAGATCGCCGACGTCTTGCGACGTTACCCCGATGTATCGATTATTTGGGACAACATCTATGCGAGTTTAGTTTACGATGGGTTTAAACACGTCGAATTGACGAAGATTGCCCCCGATCTCCACGATCGCGTCATTACGACGGGTGGATTTTCGAAGTCGTTTGCTATGACGGGATGGCGACTTGGGTTCGCCATTGCGCACAAAGACAGAATCAAAGCCATGTCGTCGATCCAAAGCCATTCGACATCGAATGCGACGTCGTTTGCGCAATACGGTGCCATCGCAGCCCTCGAGCTCGACGACAGCGTTATCGAGAATATGCGCCTCACATTCGAAGGGCGAAAAAACATCATCTGCGAAGAAATCGCCAAGATCGAAGGCATATCTTGCCTCGCACCAAAGGGCGCATTCTACGTCTTGCTCGATTGCACGAAGTTCTGCAATATCGAAAAGGCTGGATTGAGCATTCACGACGATGTCGAGTTGGCGAAATTCTTGCTCGAAAAAGGCCACGTTTCGACCGTTCCTGGCAGCGCATTTGGCGCATTTGGACATCTTCGCTTGTCGTTTGCACTCGACGAAAAATCGATCGTCGAGGGGATTCGACGCATCGGCAAGGCGCTAGAATCATTGCGGTAGCGCATTTGGCAAATTTCGACATCTTCGGCTATCGATGACTTTCTACAAAAAATCGATAGTCGAAGCGATGTGATGCATCGGGGTAAAAAAAGCCGAATGTCTGAGACATTCGGCTTTGATATCAGTTCAACTTATAACGGCGAATTAATCAGCGGTTGTCAGTTGGATGGCGGGTTTTGCACCAGCGGGAACGGCTTTTTCGACGAGTTCGATGCGAACCATCGGAGCGTTATCGCCGTGGCGATTTCCCAATTTGATGATGCGTGTATAGCCACCGGGACGGTTGGCATTGCGCTTTGCGATATCGTCGAACAATTTATTGAGGACGGAGTTCGCTGTTTTCAATTCGGCGACGAGTTCTGCACCGACCAAATTGCGATTGACGGCACGTTGATTGAGGCGGGACGCCGCGAGGCGACGCGTATGAACGGTGTCGACTTTGGCGAGCGTGATGAGTTTTTCGACGACAGAACGGAGTTCTTTAGCTTTGGCCTCAGTCGTCTGAATTGCTTCGTGATCGAGCAATTGCGTGGCGAGCGTATCGAGCATGGAATTGCGATGCGCAGCTGTACGGCTGAAATGACGGCCGGATTTACGATGTCTCATAGCAGTATTCCTAATTATTGGTTAAAGATCAGACGGGAGGTTCCCATTTATCGACCGACATTCCGAGGGTAAGTCCCATGCGCTGGAGAATATCTTTGATTTCTCGCAGGCTCTTGCGACCAAAGTTTTTCGTCTTGAGCATATCGGACTCGGTTTTCTGAACGAGTTCGCCGATATAGCGGATATTGGCGTTTTGGAGGCAGTTGGCGGAACGAACCGAAAGCTCGAGGTCGCCGACTGGCTTATCGAGGCATTCGTTGGAATTGACTTCGGCGACTTCCTCGACTTGGGGAACGTCGACGGTTTCTTCATCGAAATTGATGAAGAGAGAAATCTGTTCCTTGAGGATTTTAGCAGCAAAAGCGACGGCATCTTCGGGCGAAACGGAACCATCGGTTGTGACTTCGAGCGAGAGTTTGTCGTAGTCGGTATGCTGCCCGACGCGAGCATTTGTGACGGTGTAGTTGACGGCGGTGACGGGAGCGAAAAGCGCATTGATGAGGATCGTCCCAAGGGGATAATCATCGCGTTTATCTTCGACCGAACGGCGATAACCTTTACCGGTTTCGACGCAGAAATCGGCGACGAAATGAGCATCTTCGCCGAGCGTACAAATGACGTGATCGGGATTGAGAATTTCGATATTCGAGGGGCATTCGATATCGCCGGCTTTGACGACACCAGGACCTTTCTTATCGACGTGAATCCACGCAGGTTCAGAGATATTCGATTTGATGCGAATCTTTTTGATATTCATCACGATGACGACGACGTCTTCGCGAATTTCGGGCAAAGCCATGAATTCATGGACAGCGCCTTCGATTTTCACGGCTGTGATTGCGGCACCTTGAAGTGAGCTCAACAAGATGCGTCGCAAACCGTTACCGATTGTCTGTCCGAAGCCTCTTTCGAGCGGTTCACAGATGAATCGGCAGTATTTATCAGTCCGCGATTCTTTTTCGATCTCAACGCTTTTGGGCTTAATGAGATCAGTCCAGTTTCGATGCATGCGTCCCTCCGCGCTCGAAATTTGACAAACAAAGCGCCGGCTAAAGGAGATCAGCCGGCGAGCGATAGTTTCCAGAGCCGATTAGACGCGGCGTCGTTTCGGCGGTCGGCAACCGTTGTGGGGGATAGGCGTAACGTCGCGAATCATCGTCACCTTGAGGCCGGCGGCTTGGAGAGCGCGCAAAGCGGCTTCACGCCCGGAACCGGGACCTTTGGCGAAGACGGCGATGCTCTTCATGCCGTGATCCATCGCTTTGTGAGCGGCATCATCGGCGGCGACTTGGGCTGCGAACGGCGTGGATTTACGCGAGCCGCGGAAACCCTTCGTACCACATGTGCACCAAGAAACCGTGCCACCATTGTTATCGGTAATCGTAATAATCGTGTTATTGAACGTCGAACGGATGTGAGCCACACCGCTAGGGACATTCTTTTTAACGTGTTTTTTCGCCACACGTTTCGTCGTTTTCGTTGTTTTAGCCACTGTTTTTCCTCTTCTGATCTAAAGTGAAATTACTTTTTCTTCTTAATAGCAACGCGGCTGGGTCCTTTGCGCGTGCGCGCATTCGTCTTCGTGCGTTGTCCGCGAACGGGCAATCCACGACGATGACGAAGACCACGATAACAACCGAGATCCATCAAACGCTTGATATTCATGCGAACGATGCGACGCAAATCACCTTCGACCTGGTAGTGGGCTTCGATGACTTCGCGAATCGCACGCGTCTCAGCTTCGGTGAGATCATCGCTATTGCGATCATAGGGAACTTTAGCTTCGTCTAAAATGAGTTTTGCTCGCGCGCGGCCAATACCATACACACTTGTCAACGCGATTTCCATGCGTTTGCGTCGCGGCAAATCGATACCTGCAATACGTGCCATCCGGCTTTCCTCCTCAATTAACCCTGACGCTGTTTGTGACGCGGATTTTCACAAATCACACGCACAACGCCGTGACGTCGAATTAGCTTACATTTGTCACAAATTTTTTTAACTGACGGCCGAACTTTCATGTTCGTCTCTCCTTAAATTCAATTCACGCGCGACAATTTTTCATCGCACTTCCAGCGAGACGCCTTTTAACAGACGCAAAAACTCGTTTCAACAAAAAAAATTGCCGCGTGATAAAATCTTTCAGAAAAATAACTCAAATCGTTAAAATTCGAGAACTTTTCGGATCTGGTCAAATACTTCGTCGACCGAAGCATTACCGTTGACGGTCACTAAGAGACCGCGTTTGCCGTAGTAATCGACGAGCGGTTGAGTCTGCTTATGGTAAGCGGCCAACCGTTCGCGAACGACGTCTTCGCGGTCGTCATTACGCTGGACCAATGTACCACCGCATTTGTCGCAAATGCCATCGGTTTTGGGGGGCATCGTTTCTTTATGATAGACGCAACCGCAACCGGGGCAACTGACGCGCCCAACGATGCGCGAAACGATGAGTTCGTCGGGAACGTCGATGAGCACGACGGCATCAATGGCTTGACCGGCGGCTTCGAGCGCATCGGCCTGAGCGACTGTGCGCGGATAACCATCGAGCAAAAATCCGTCGTTTTCTTGAGCGAGTCGCTCGGCGACGATGCCATTGACGAGCTCATCGGGAACGAGTTGACCAGCCGAGATATAAGCATCGGCTTTTTTGCCAAGTTCCGTACCCGCTTTGCGCGCAGCGCGCAACATATCTCCGGTCGAGATATGCGGCACTTTCATCGCCTCTTTGAGCGTTACCGCTTGCGTACCTTTGCCACCACCCGGCGGCCCCATGAGAATCACGCGTTTTTTCATCTCTTATGCCTTATCTACGATGCCGCAGCGCTTTTGCGCAAACGCGGCCGATTATTTGTCGGTGCATTGAATCCGTCATAGTGGCGATTCGTGAGGTGATCTTCGATTTGGCGAACCGTATCGAGCGCAACGCCGACGACGATCAACAACGCCGTACCACCGAAATAGAACTGGACTTGGAAGCTCGTGACGAGGATTTCGGGCAAAATACAAACGAGCGAAATGTATATCGCACCGACGACCGTCACTCGGCTCAATGCCGTATCGATATATTCCGCCGTCGCCTTCCCCGGACGAATTCCCGGGATACTCGCCTGATTCTTCTTGAGGTTATCGGCGACGTCGACGGGATTGAAGACGACAGCCGTATAGAAGAAGCAGAAGAAGACGATGAGACCGACATAGAACAAGATATGACGCCAATCGCCTGGGATAAGCGCCGCTTGCACGCCCTGCAACCATGTTTGGTCGGGGAACATGCCAGCTATCGTCGCCGGGAACATCAAGATCGAACTGGCAAAAATTGGCGGAATAACGCCTGCCGTATTGAGCTTGAGCGGCAAATACGAAGCTTGGTCCGAGAACGCATCGCGTCCAATCATACGCTTGGCATGTTGGATGGGGATGCGGCGTTGGGCTTTTTCGAAGAAGCAGATAAATGCGATTGTCGCAGTGACGATGACTGCCAGCAAAAGCACCTGATACATCGACAAGCCGACTGTTCCAGTCGTGTCGCCTATCGCTTGTTCGTAGAGCGTAAAGAGCGCGTTTGGCAATCGCGCAACGATACCAGCAAAGATGACGAGCGAGATGCCGTTGCCTATGCCACGGTTATTGATCTGCTCGCCTAACCACATGATAAAAACGGCACCAGTCGTAAGTGATAGGATCGTCAACAGTTTAAAACCGATCGGATCAGTCATCGTGACCAAGCCCGCGACTTCACCCGAGGCGGAAAGATTCTGCAAATAGGTTGCCATGAAGGCGCCCTGAACGACAGAAATTCCGAGCGTGAGGTAACGCGTCCATTGATTGATCGCGCGACGCCCAGCCTCGCCTTCTTTTTGCTTTCGTTCGACCGCCGGAACGACGACGCCCAAAAGCTGGAAGATAATCGAAGCACTGATGTAGGGCATGATGCCTAATGCGAAGATGGACATTTGCTCGAGGGCACCGCCGGAGAAGAAGTTGAAAAGGCTCAACATACCTTGACCGTCGCCACCGAAGAGCGAGTTCATCTTGATGCGATCAACACCTGGTGTGGTGATGAAACACCCGATTCGATAAACCGCAAGAAGCGCAAGCGTAAAGAAAATACGCTTGCGCAACTCGGGGATTTTAAACATGTTTGAAAATCCACTAGCCACCGCATACCTCAATGCTGCCGCCAGCTTTCTCGATCTTTTCACGAGCGGAAGCACTGACGGCATCGACGATGACGTTCAATTTGACATTGAGATCGCCGTTGCCAAGGAGTTTGACGCCATCGATTTGACCGCGCACGAGACCAGCTTCGCGCAGTGCGACGACATCGACGGGGACGGAGCCATCGAAACGGTTCAAATCGGCGACGTTTACGATAGCGATATTTTTCGCAAAAATGTTTTTGAATCCGCGTTTGGGCAAACGACGACTCAAAGGCATCTGACCGCCTTCGAATCCGACGCGCGGCGAACCGCCGGAACGCGATTTCTGACCTTTCTGCCCACGACCAGCCGTTTTGCCGTTGCCGCTGCTCGGACCACGACCGACGCGTTTACGACGATGTGTGCTGCCTTCGGAGGGCGAAAGATTACTCAATGTATACATCATCTCAAAACCTCTTTATTCGCTACTGTTAGTCCTCGACGGACTCAACTTTGACCATGTGTTCGACGCGTTTGATCATGCCACGAACGACGGGTGTATCTTCGATCACGACGGATTGGCTAATTTTGCGAAGACCAAGGTGTTTCAACGTCTCACGCTGCACACTGATACGGCCGATGTCGCTACGCGTACGCGTAATTTTAAGTTTACTCATCTCTATGCTCCAAAATTAGTCTTCGGTCTTGCCGAGTTTCATTAAATAACGTTCACGGCTTTGAAGCTTGCTCAGACCGTCCAACGTTGCACGAACGAGGTTGTGCGGATTCGACGAACCGATCGATTTCGACAAAACGTTTTCGACGCCACAAGCTTCGAGCACGGCGCGGACAGCGCCGCCGGCGATGACGCCCGTACCTTTCCCGGCGGGGCGAAGGTAAACCGTCGATGCGCCATAACGACCGATGACTTCGTGCGGAAGCGTACCGTCGACGACGGTCACTTTCGTCATGAGGCGTTTCGCGCGCTCTGTACCCTTGCTAATCGCTTCGGGAACTTCGTTTGCTTTGCCATGGGCCATACCAACATTGCCTTTGCCATCGCCGACGACGACGATTGCGCCAAAGCTGAAACGACGACCACCCTTGACGACTTTCGCAACGCGGTTGATATAGACAACCTTCTCAATTAATTCACTTTCAGGTGTAACTCGAGCAGTTATCACTCTCTTATCTCCTTGGAATGAGGTGCGATAGGCGCACCTTTCATGAGGGAACTATGCTTATTATTCAGTCCGGGGACTGCACATCAAATCGCGCATCTGGGCTACTCTACCCTATCCCCGACCCTCATCGACTCCCGCGGGAATCGATTAAAATTCGAGACCGCCTTCACGTGCACCATCCGCAACAGCCTGGATACGGCCGTGATAGATGAAGCCGTTGCGATCGAAAGCAACTTGTTTAATCGACTTTTCTGCGCAAAGTTTCGCGAACTCTGCACCGAGAATTTTAGCCTGCTCGACGGGTTTTTTGCCGTCGACGAGAGCTTTGACCGATTGATGAAGCGTTGAGAGCGCGCAAAGCGTCGCACCGGCATTGTCATCGATCAATTGGCAATACATGTGGCTATTGCTACGGAATACGCAAAGACGCGGACGTTCAGCCGTCCCACGAAGCGTGTGACGGATGCTGCGTTGACGACGAAGACGGAGAGCCGCCTTCTTCTGACACTTGTTACTCATAGTATTATCCTCCGACCGTTAATTACTTGCTCGAAGTTTTACCAGCTTTGCGCTGGATGACTTCATCGACATACTTGATACCTTTGCCTTTGTAGGGCTCGGGTTTGCGGAAGCTACGAATAACGGCTGCACTTTGACCAATGACTTCTTTGTCGGCCGATCGGAGCGTAATTTTGAAATCTTTGGAGACTTCTGCCGTCACGCCATCGGGCAACTCATAGACGATCGGGTGGCTATAGCCCAAGTTGAAGAGAATCTCAGTCGTACCGCGCATTTCGGCTTTGTAACCGGTACCGATGATTTCGAGTTTCTTTTCATAGCCTTGCGAAACGCCAACGACCATGTTGTGGAGGATCGAACGATAAAGCCCGCTCAGAGCGCGACCTTCAGTATCGAGCTGTTTGAGCGTAATGCCGACATGACCATCTTTATTGTAAACTTCGACGCAATCTTTGAAATCGTGCTTCAACGTGCCTTTGGGTCCTTTGACCGTGACCGTGTTGCCCGAAACCGTCACATCGACGCCTTGCGGAAGTGCTATCGGCGCTTTACCAATTCTGGATTGCTTAAATTCTTCTGTTGTCATGACTCAGCGCTCCTAGTAAACCGTGCAAATCAATTCGCCACCAAGGCGTTTTTCGCGCGCTTGCTTGCCGCTCATCACCCCTTGCGAGGTGCTTACGATGCAAAGTCCAAGACCGCCCAATACCTCGGGAATCGTCTGGTGTTTTACATAAACTCTTCGACCGGGCTTCGATTCTCTCGAAATATTGCGAATAACTGGAGCATTATCAAAATATTTGAGCGAAATTTCAGCAACCGCGATCGGATCTTTCGAAACCGTATAGTCGGCGATGAATCCTTCTTCCTTGAGGATGCGAAGGATTTCGCTGCGGAAACGCGACGTCTTTACGGTAACTGTATCGTGTTTTGCCAATTGGGCATTACGAATTCGCGTCAGCAAATCCGCAATAGGATCTGTCATCATAGTCGTTAATCTCCTATAGCTTACCAGCTTGCTTTCGTAACGCCGGGAAGCTCACCTTTGAGAGCGAGCATACGGAAACATATACGGCAAAGGCCAAACTTTCTTAAATATGCGTGGGAACGCCCACAAACCGAGCAGCGCGTATAGGCGCGAACCTCAAACTTGGGTTTCTTCTGCTGCTTCTCTATCATTGCTTTACGAGCCACCGCGTACCTCCTACTTCTTGAAAGGCATACCCAGATACTTCAACAACGAACGAGCTTCGTCATCTGTACGGGCGCTCGTCACAACACAAATATTCATTCCGTAGACTTTCTCAATCTTATCGATGGCGATTTCCGGGAAGATGATGTGCTCTTTAATGCCAAGCGTATAGTTCCCTTTACCATCGAACGCTTTGCTGCTCACGCCGCGGAAGTCGCGAACACGAGGAAGGGCGATATTCATAAGGCGATCGAGAAATTCATACATGCGATCTCTACGCAACGTCACCGTGACGCCAATCGGCATGCCCTGACGAAGTTTGAAAGACGCAATCGATTTACGCGCCTTGGTGACCACCGGTTTCTGACCAGTGATGGCACCAATTTCATTGCAAACAACCTCAATCAATTTGGCATTGCTGACGGCTTCGCCGAGACCAACGTTGAGGACGACCTTCTCAATACGGGGCACTTGCATCGGATTCGTGTAACCGAATTCCTTCTTCAATGCAGGTATTGCCTCGTTTGTATAACGATCATATAGCCGAGTCACAGACTCCTCCTGTCCTTCAAATACAGATTACTAAAATACTTCGCCGGTCTTAACGCAATAGCGCACCTTCTTGACGTGCTCTACCGGCTCACTGTAACTGTTCAATGCTTCATGCTTAGACGTAAAGAGTTTGTCACCTTCGCCTACGTAACGGCTACATACTCTCACACCACGTTTAAGTTTCTCACTGTAAAGCGCAACATTGCTCGCATGAACGCTTGCTTCTTTGCTGATGATACCACCGGCTCGCCCATTCATCTCTTTGCGATGGACTTTGACCAAGTTACGACCTTCGATCACGACACGGTCGTTTTTCGTATCTACGCGCAAAACGCGTCCTTGCATGCCACGCTCTTTACCCGAAAGAATGATGACAACATCACCACTTTTGATCTTCATATCATACTCCGTCACTAAAGAACTTCTGGCGCAAGCGAAATGATCTTCACATAGCTCTTGTTACGCAATTCGCGAGCCACTGGCCCAAAGATACGCGTCCCAATGGGGTTTTTCTGCGCATCGATAAGGACGGCTGCGTTGCCATCGAAACGGATGTAGCTACCATCCGTGCGAGCTATTTCCTTCGCCGTACGAACGATAACGGCGTGGTGAACATCACCCTTCTTGACTTTGGAGTTCGGGAGCGCTTCTTTGACGCTGACGACGATCACATCGCCGATACCCGCGTATTTGCGCTTCGAACCACCGACTACTTTAATACACTGAACTTTTTTCGCTCCCGAGTTATCGGCAACCGAGAGCACACTCTGCATCTGAATCACGGCTATTTCCCCTTAATCAGAATACTCTGTTATAAAACAGGCGCACGGCGAATAATTTCTTTCAAACGCCAGCACTTGTTCTTGGAGATCGGACGCGTTTCTTCGATCAAGACGTGATCGCCAATGCGGGCGGTATTCTCGCTGTCTTGAGCCATGTAGCGCGAACGACTTTTCACATACTTCTTATACACCGGATGAAGAACTCGTCGTTCGACGACGACGACAATCGTCTTCTCCATTTTGTTGCTGACAACTGTACCAACACGCGTCTTACGGTTGCCAATTTTTTTGGTTTCCATCGCTTATCCCTTCATCATTTCGCGTTCGCGAATCACGGTATTCAAGCGCGCAATATCTTTGCGAAGCTTAATCATATCCGAAGACTTCTCAAGCTGACCCGATGCTTGGCGCATCTTGAGCCGGAACATTTCTTTCCGGTCCTTTTCGAGCAACTCAACGAGTTCGTTCGTGCTCATTTCTTTCATTTCAACTGCTTTCATTAGATTTGCTCCCGGCAGATAAACTTTGTTTTCAAAGGCAGTTTATTCGAGGCGAGACGGAATGCTTCGCGAGCGACTTCCTCGGAAACGCCGTCCATCTCATAGAGAACGCGACCGGGTTGAACGACTGCAACCCAGTATTCCGGGTTACCTTTACCTTTACCCATACGGGTTTCGGCCGGTTTCTGCGTAATCGGTTTATCGGGGAAGATGCGAATCCAAATATTGCCGCCACGCTTGGCATAACGCGTCATCGCGATACGCGCAGCTTCGATTTGACGAGCGGTGATTCGGGCCGGCTCTGTTGCCATCAAGCCATATTCCCCAAAGCTAACATCTGACCCGCGGTACGCTTTACCGCGCATCCGGCCCTTCTGGACCTTTCTCCATTGTACTTTCTTTGGACTTAACATTATTCTGCTCCTGCGAGCGGTCGTGACCGCGCTTAGCCCTGATTATCTCTAAAAGAACACACACATATCGTGTGTGAAGGCGCACTCTCATACGCCTACATACGCATATTGTCTAGCATAAAAACGGGCAATGCTAAAAAAAAGCATTGCCTCTGCGTGTCTTATGCGCCTACGCGAAGCGGATCGCCAAGGATTTCGCCTTTGAAGATCCACACTTTGATGCCGATGATGCCGTAAGCGGTTTTGGCTTCGGCAAAACCATAATCGATATCGGCGCGAAGCGTATGAAGGGGTACACGACCTTCGCGGTACCATTCCGTACGGCTCATTTCGGCGCCACCAAGGCGACCAGCGCAGTTGATGCGGATGCCTTTCGCACCGAGTTTGAGCGCCGTTTGAACGCTCTTCTTCATAGCACGACGGAAGCTGACGCGATGCTCGAGATTGCGAGCTACGCCTTCGGCGACCAATTGGGCATCCATCTCGGCTTTGCGCAACTCTTGGATGTTGAGAAAGACTTCGCTGTTGGTCATCTTGCGAAGATCGTTCTTGAGCACTTCGACGTCTTTGCCTTTGCGACCGATGATGACACCGGGTTTCGCCGTAAAGACGCTGACTTTGACTTTGTTCGCAGCGCGTTCAATCTCGATGCGATTGATGCCAGTGCTACCGTATTTCGTCTTGATAAACTTCTTTATGCGAAGGTCTTCTTTGAGCCATTTCGCATAATTGCCTTCTTCACACCATTTTGACGACCAAGTCTTGATGACGCCAATGCGCAGACCTGTCGGATTACTTTTCTGACCCAAGGAAACCTCCGCTATTGTTTATCCGCGGGCTTATGGGCAGCACCGCGTTTACTGTCGAGCTCGATATGAATATGGCAGGTACGTTTGCGAATGCGCGTCGCACGTCCTTGAGCACGCGGCATGAAACGACGCATCGTCGGGCCTTCATTGACCCATGCACGTGTAACACGCAACGCATCGACATCGGCACTGCTGTCGCTGTGTTCGATGTTGCTCAACGCCGATTCAATCAATTTTTCAATGACCAATGCGCCACGTTTGTTCGTAAAGCGCAAAATACTCAATGCGTCAAGTACGCCCAAGCCACGGATCATGTCGACGACGATCCGCGCTTTACGGGGCGCAAGACGCACGCTCATCGCGCTCACGCGATTCGCGCTGTGATGTTCACTTTTCAAAGAAGGCTTGCCCATCTTTTCACTCCATTTGCGTCTAACGCCTAATCATTACTTCTTCGAGACTTTGCGATCCGCGGCGTGACCACGGAACGTGCGCGTCATCGAGAATTCACCCAATTTATGTCCAACCATGTTTTCGGTCACGAAAACGGGGATGAAGCTCTTACCATTGTGAACCGCAAACGTCATGCCTACCATTTCGGGCAGAATCATGCTGCGGCGCGACCATGTCTTAATGACTTTTTTACCTTCATTCGCTTCGACTTTCTTGGCGAGATGCTCGTCGATGAATGGGCCTTTTTTAATGGATCGTGGCATTGAATAGTCTCCTCAACTATTTGCTGCGTCGTTTGACGATGAATTTGCTACTGACTTTATTATGACGCGTCTTCTTACCCTTGGTCGGAATACCCCATGGCGTGACGGGATGACGACCACCACTCGTGCGGCCTTCACCACCACCGTGCGGGTGATCGACTGGGTTCATGACGACACCACGAACTGACGGACGAATGCCCAACCAGCGACTACGACCGGCTTTGCCGAGCGAAACGTTCGCGTGTTCGCTCATACCAACGCGACCCACGGTCGCACGGCATTCGACGTGGATTTTGCGCAACTCACCCGAGGGCATGCGCAGAAGCGCATAGCTGTCTTCGCGAGCCATGAGCTGAGCTGCAACACCTGCGCTACGAACGAGCTGACCGCCCTTGCCAGGATGCATTTCGACGTTGTGGATTTCCGTACCAAGCGGGATGTACTTTAATTTCAAGCAGTTGCCAACTTTGATGTCGGCGTGGGCGCTCGAAACGATTTCCATTCCAACCGTCAAACCATCGGGGCAGAGGATATAGCGCTTTTCGCCATCGGCATAGCAGATGAGCGCAATGCGGCACGTGCGATTCGGATCGTATTCGACCGAAACGACGCGACCAGGAATACCAATCTTGTTACGACGGAAGTCGATCAAACGATAGCGTTGTTTGTGACCACCACCGTGATGACGACACGTGATGCGGCCCATGTTATTGCGGCCACCCGTTTTCGTCAATTTCACCACGAGACTGCGTTCAGGCGACTGCGCAGTCACATCTTCTCGGCTCAAGACCGTCATGAAACGACGACCAGCCGATGTCGGTTTGAAACTCTTAAGCGTCATTTTTCACCTTCCAAAAGCTTAATCGCTCACCTGGGCTGACACCGCTTCGGCGGCTCCTTCAACCGTGTCAAAGAAATCAATCTTCTCACCTTCCGCCAACGTCACGACTGCTTTTTTCCATTTGTTCACACGACCCATCGTGCGACCAAAGCGGCGATCTTTACCGGGCATTACACACGTATTCACGGCCAAGACTTTCACACCAAATAACGTTGCTACGGCTTCTTTAATCTCTTGCTTATTCGCTTTGAGATCGACGGCAAAGACATATTGATTGCCGTACTTGCGCGCCATCGTCGACTTTTCCGTCACGATCGGGCGGCGAATTACATCTTCTATGCGTTTCATCCTAACAACCTCGCTTCAAGCTTCTCCAAGCCCTTACGCGTTACGACGAGACCGCCGTAATGCAATATATCATAAACGTTCACGCCTTCGGGACGAAGATATTTATACGATTGAAGGTTACGAACGCTCAAGCGAAGGTTTTCGTTGTTCAGCGTCGTATGTTCTCGTTCGCTATCCTGGCAATCGACGACCAATGCACGCGCCACTTCCAATGTGTTGAGGATTTGAACGACGGCTTTCGTCTTGATTTCTGCCAAATCGAAGTTTTCGACGACTTTGATTTGACCTTCGCCTGCAGCCATGCTCAACGCCGAGCAAAGCGCTGCGCGGCATTTCTTCTTGTTCAATGCATAGCTGTAATCGCGATTGCGACGAGCAAATGCGCGGCCACCGCCTACCATGTGCGGGGCACGGCTCGTACCTTGACGGGCGTTACCCGTACCTTTTTGTTTGAACGGCTTCTTACCACCACCGCTCACTTCCGAACGCGTCTTGCCTTTGTGCGTCCCACGACGGCGATTCGCCAATTGCATCTTCACCACTTCGTGGAAAAGATGCGGACGAACATCCGTTGCGAACACATCATCAGACACTTCCACCTCACCGACCTTTTCGTTGGTCAGGTTGTACAAGTCCAATTTCATCTCGATTCTCCGTACTTTCGCAGCTGTGTTCTAAATTTTCTGCGTCTTTGTTTCTTAGTCGCGAAGGCGAATCTTGATATCCACGCCTGCCGACAAATCCAATTTCATCAATTCGTTCACCGTTTGCTCATTTGTCTCGATGTCGATGAGACGTTTGTGCGTACGAATCTCGAATTGTTCTCGACTCTTCTTATTTATGTGAGGTCCACGCAAAACCGTGAAACGACTTACCGACGTCGGTAGCGGGATCGGACCAGCGATCTTGGCTCCCGTACGTTGCGCTGCACTAATGATTTCCTGAACTGAAGCATCCAACAGTCTATGGTCGTAAGCTTTCAGTTTAATCCGAATTCTGTCGCCCATCTTTAGGCTCTCCTTTTGTTACCGAATTCTACGAATTCGACTTGGCTCCAAATTTCTCAATCAAACCTTCCGACAATGCCGCCGGCAACGGTTCGTAACACTTAAACTGCATCGTATAACTGGCGCGACCTTGCGTCGCCGATCGAAGTACCGTCGAATAACCGAACATTTCCGACAACGGCACTGCGGCGCGAATCGCTTGAACGCCCTTGCGCGGTTCCAAATCTTGAATCCGACCGCGTCGACTGTTCAAGTCGCCAATGACATCGCCCGTATACTCCTCTGGCGTAATAACCTCAACATCAAAAACGGGTTCGAGCAATTGTGCACCACATTTTTTGCAACCGTCCTTGAATGCCATCGAACCGGCGACCTGGAATGCCATTTCGCTCGAATCGACTTCGTGATACGAACCATCGACCAACTCGACGTGAACATCGACGACTGGATAGCCCGCCAATACACCAGTTTCTGCCGCCGAGCGAACGCCCTTTTCGACTGCCGCCCAGTACTCACGAGGCACGACACCGCCGACGATCTTCGACTCAAATGTCACACCCGTGCCCGGCTCGTTCGGACGCATCACCATCTTGACGTGACCATATTGACCACGACCACCCGACTGGCGTTTATACATACATTCGCAATTGCCCTCGCGCGTAATCGTTTCGCGATAAGCCACTTGCGGACGACCAACTTTCGCGTTGACATTAAATTCGCGCTTCAAACGCGAGGCAATAATGTCGAGGTGCAATTCACCCATACCGCCGATGACCGTCTGACCCGTTTCTTTATCGGTCGTCACCTTGAACGAAGGATCTTCTGCAGCCAATTTCTGCAATGCCAAACCGAGCTTGTTGACGTCGTCTTGCGTATCGGGCTCGATCGACATCGTAATCACCGGTTCGGGGAACGTCATCGATTCCAAGACGACATCCAAACCTTCGTCGCAAAGCGTATCACCCGTTACCGTCGATTTCAAACCGAGTACGGCAACGATTTCGCCAGCATGAGCCTCGGTCACATCTTCGCGCTTATTCGCGTGCATGCGCAACAAACGACCGACGCGTTCGCGACGATGCTTGTTCGTATTCATGACCGATTGACCACTCGTCAACGTGCCCGAATAAATGCGGACAAATGTCAACTGACCGACATACGGATCCGACATCAATTTAAATGCAAGACCTGCGAATTCGCCCTTATCGGTAACCTTGAGTTCGAATTTTTCTTCTTCGGTCACATCGCCTTCGCCGCGCTCCTGACGTGCAAACAATTCCGCCGATGCAACCATCGGACCCGGAACGTCGATGGGGCTGGGCAAGAAATCGATGACGCCGTCCAACAATCGTTGAACGCCTTTGTTCTTAAACGCAGAACCACAGAAGACGGGAACGAGTCCCATGGCGATACAACCCTTGCGCAATGCCGCGCGGATTTCTTGCGGGTCGATTTCTTCGCCTTCGAGGTATTTTTCCATCAATGCTTCGTCAAAATCTGAAGCCTTGACGATGAGCGTCTCGCGGTATTCCTCAATCTTGTCGGCCAAATCAGCCGGCATCTCACCTTCTTGCGTATCGAGCGTTTCCGCATTGAAATACAATGCCTTGTTCTCGATCAAGTCGACGACGCCAATGAAGTTTTCTTCGGTCCCGATGGGGATTTGTACGGCCACGGGGTTCGCATTCAAACGCGTGACCATCTGGTTGAGGCACGAATAAAAATCCGCACCTACGCGATCCATCTTATTGATAAACGCTACGCGCGGAACATGATAATGATCCGCCTGACGCCATACTGTTTCACTTTGCGGCTGTACGCCACCTACCGCACAGAACACTGCCACCGCGCCATCAAGCACGCGAAGGCAACGTTCGACTTCGATCGTGAAGTCAACGTGTCCCGGGGTATCGATAATATTAATTCTGTTATGGCCGTTGCGATTCCAATAACAAACCGTCGCAGCGCTCGTAATCGTAATACCGCGCTCCTGCTCCTCCGCCATCCAGTCCATCGTCGCCGCGCCGTCGTGTACTTCACCTATGCGGTGGGTACGGCCGGTAAAATACAATATGCGCTCCGACGTCGTCGTCTTGCCTGCATCGATGTGCGCCATAATACCGATATTACGCACACGTGCCAACTCTACATCTCGTGCCACTTTACGCTCTCACACTTCGTGCGCTCTCTGGCATATCAATCCTGCCAATCGCGCTTCTCATCTAAATGAACTACGGTCACACACGAACTCAGACTACCAACGGTAGTGCGCAAAAGCCTTGTTCGCTTCTGCCATGCGATGCGTGTCTTCCTTCTTCTTAATCGTCGTGCCCTTGTTATTATAGGCATCTAAAAGCTCGGCTGCGAAACGTTCCACCATCGATTTCTCGGGGCGTTTACGCGCATTGCCAATCAACCAACGGAATGCCAACGCCGTGCGACGTTCTGCGCGAATTTCCACTGGAACTTGGTACGTCGAACCACCAACGCGACGGCTCTTAACCTCGACGCTCGGACGTGCATTGTCGACCGCTTTGCGGAACACTTCCAAGCTGCTCTCTTCGCTGTTCTTCGTACGTTGTGCCAACAAATCGAGCGTACCATACATAATACCTTCGGCTACGCTCTTTTTGCCGTCAAACATCAAACTGTTAATACAACGCGCTACCAAAAGATCATGATACTGAGGATCTGGCAATATATCGCGTTTTTCGACTACTCGTCGTCTTGGCATCTCTTATTCTCCTGTTATTTAGGACGCTTCGCGCCGTATTTCGAACGACCTGCACGACGCGCATTCACGCCCATCGAGTCCAACGTACCACGGATAATGTGATAACGAACACCGGGAAGGTCCTTGACACGACCACCTCGGATCAAAACTACGCTATGTTCCTGAAGGTTGTGACCTTCACCGGGAATATAGCTCGATACTTCCATGCCGCTCGTCAAGCGAACACGCGCAACCTTACGAAGAGCCGAGTTCGGTTTCTTCGGCGTCGTCGTGCTTACACGTACACATACACCACGGCGTTGCGGGCAGCTTTTCAATGCAGGCGAGTTCGTTTTGCACGTCTTGCGCTCGCGGCCTTTTCTGACCAGCTGATTTATTGTAGGCATCGCATCTCCTCTTCACTGAATGCCTGGATACCCCAAAACTATTCCGGGGGCTCCGTATTAACACTTACGCCTCGGCGCGAGTCTCTTCGCCGCGCTCTCTGGCGATTTCTCTATTTCACTCGCTTTTTCGGGCACCCTAAAACACCCAAAAAAGCTCCATTCCTACCGCACACTTGCCCGTGCACAGTATAAATCGGGCGCCCAACTACCATTTTCTTTCGATATGTGCAACCGATTTCGTCGCTTTCTTCAAACTCTCGTTTTTCTTCTGACTTTTCTACCGATTTCTCGACACTAGAAATTCCATGCACCCTAGCCAGTCAATCAATCCTTCGCAAAGTTCAAGCTCATCGATACCCCCTTGCCGACATACACATCGCGTTCCTTCGAAAACTTCCGCGTATCGAAGAAATACACGCGCACTTTATGCGACCCAGCCGTAACTTCGTGCTTCTTCAGCGGCGTCTTCGACGACGCCAATCGCCCATCGATATACACCTGCCCCTCGCTTTCTGCCGTTATCGACAAATACCCTACGCTCGCATCGTCCTTCTTATTGTCGTCTTTTTTCGACTCTTTTTTGTCGTCTTTTTTAGCCTTCGTAGCCCCAAAATCGACGTATAAAGCGAGTGTTTGACCGGGATTGACGCTCAGCCGGTATTTCTTTTCGACCCCACCACTATTGACGACCGTCACCTCGTGGATTTCATTCGACGTCACCTCGATGCCAGAATCCGACAAATACGCCGGGAACTCTGCCCCATCGACGATGACTCGATGAGAACTATAGTTGGCATAGATGATGAGCCGCCCCGTCGGGCGGTCGGCTTCGACTTTGACGCGACGCAACTCGGGCGACGATACCTCGACCGGATCGCACCACACGACGCCAGGATGCGCAAAAATCGCACAAACCAACGCCGCCATTCTCAACCACCGAACCCAACCTCTCACGTGCTACAACTCCTCTCGCGCTCTATCGCTACAACCCGCCTACTCAGCACCGCCCTCAACACAGCCATCGGCACTGCCATCGGCGCAGCCTTCAGCACCGCCACCAACTTCGCCACGCGCGCGGCGGTGCTCCAGCGCCGCCGCAATAAAGCTCGCAAATAGCGGATGCGCCGACGTCGGCTTCGATTGATACTCGGGGTGGAACTGCGTCGCAATAAACCACTTCTGCGACGGCAACTCGAATATCTCGACCAAATCGCCCTCGGGCGATGTGCCACTAAATACGACGCCCGCCGCCTCGAGCTCGCCACGCAACGCATTATTCACCTCGTAACGATGCCGATGGCGCTCGCTGATTTCCCGCTTCCCGTAAATTCCTCGCACGTGCGTTCCATCTTTGAGAATGCACGGATACGCCCCCAATCGCATCGTTCCGCCCTTTTCGGTCACGTTCTCTTGTTCCGCCATCAGGTGAATCACCGGGTGCCCCGTCGTCTCCGAAAACTCCGAAGAACTCGCGTCGCTCCAGCCCACCACATCGCGCGCATATTCGACGAGCGCCATCTGCATCCCCAGGCAAATCCCGAAAAACGGCACATCGTGCTCGCGCGCATAACGCACCGCCGCAATCTTGCCCTCGGTTCCGCGGACGCCAAAGCCACCGGGCACCAATATCCCATCCATCGGATCCAGCACCTTCGCAATCCCCTCCGAATCGAGCGATTCCAACTCTTCGCTATCGATATAATGCAACTTCACCCGGCTTTTATTCGCATAACCTCCGTGATTGAGCGATTCTATCAAGCTCTTATACGACTCGTGCAACTTCACGTATTTGCCCACGAGCGCAATATTGACCTCGTGGTCGGGGTGCCGAATGATGTCGCGAACGCGCTCCCAAGCCTCCATATCGGGCTCTTTCGACCAAATATTCAAAAGCTCGCAAATCCGCCCGTCTAAATTCTGCCCGCGGAAATACGTCGGCATCATGTAAATGCTCTCGACGTCGCGCGCCCCAAATATGCACGATTCCGACACATTGCAAAAGAGCGCCAACTTGCGCCGAATGTCGTCGGGCATGTCGATTTCGCCTCGGCAAACCAAGATATCGGGTTGAATCCCGATTTGTCGCAACGCCGCCACGCTATGCTGCGACGGCTTCGTCTTGAGCTCATCGGCCGTGCGAATATACGGCACCAGCGTCACGTGAATGTTGATCACATCGCCGCGCTCCTGCTTGCACCGGAACTGCCGAATCGCCTCCAAAAACGGCAACGACTCGATATCGCCCACCGTCCCGCCGACCTCGATTATCGCCACATCGCAATGCTGCGACCCGTCGACAAACGCCAGCTGAATCTCATCGGTTACGTGCGGAATGACCTGCACCGTCCCCCCCAAATAGTCGCCACGACGCTCTTTCGTTATCACGCGATGGTAAATCCGACCCGCCGTGCAGTTGTTCGCCTGCCGCGTATGCGCATGCGTAAACCGCTCGTAATGCCCCAAATCCATATCCGTTTCGGCGCCGTCCTCCGTCACATACACTTCGCCATGCTGCAACGGATTCATCGTGCCAGGGTCGACGTTGATATAAGGGTCGAGCTTCAAAAAGTTGACCCGAAGCCCGCGACACTCTAGCAACGCACCAATCGCCGCCGCCGTTATCCCCTTGCCAAGCGAACTTATCACACCACCCGTCACAAATATGTATTTCGTCGAACGACCCATGCCGTCTCCACCTCCGTTTATCGTCTACGTGCGCGCTTTGCCTCGTCGCAAAACACCTACAAATCGCTCTATTTACGACACCGCGCTACGATAGTGAAATTCTTTTCGATTTTTTCATCGACTTCGATTTTTTGCGCATGGCGAACGCAATCAATGGTACATAGGTGCGATTTTTTTCTTTGATTTGCATATAGGGGGGAAGTGTCCCCCCTACGCGGCTATGACTTTGGCTCGGGCTGGCATCACAACCCAAAAATTGGCCCGGCGTATTGCCCAACGGGCAATAGCCGGGCGCGCCAGCGTATTGCCCAACGGGCAATAGCTGGGCGCAGCGAGGCGTATCGAAGCCCAAAGGGCGAGATAGCCGAGCCAAAGTGCATACACCGCGCCCCCCTCGTCAGGGGCTCCGCCCCCACACCCCCGGTCAGACCATGACGCGCCCTATTCTGCTCGACTTTTTCAAATCCATTGCCCACGCCACTGCACTGCCGTGCGCCCTAGCCTGTGCCGCTATCGCGACGACGCCCGCCCCGTGCGCTACGGCTCAAACCCCTACAAACACCGGCATTTGGGCAACGCCCGATCCCACACACGGCCACGCCACCGCGCCCGAGTCGGGCGATGCTGCCGCCGCGCTCAAAACTTGGATCGCACTACAAAACGGGCTCTACGACGTCGTCGTGCGCTTCGACGAACAAGCCGCCGCCATGCAAAAACACCTCCCCGCCTTCGAACAATACGTCCTTGAACGCACGAACGAAGCCATCCGCGCCGGCGAAAACGTCGCCAAAATCAGTTATCAAGTGGCCAAAATGCCGCCCAAAACGCAACTCCAATACAACGCCGTCGCCGCCGAACCGACCGTCTGCGCACAACTCGACTCGGCACTCAATGCCTACATCGCCGCGGTTACGCCAGCTCTCGAGGCGACGATTGCCACGCTCGTGCGCACGACGGCAAATGCCAGCGACGACGAAAAACGCAGCATTTCCAAGCGTTTAGCCACCGCAACCGCCGCCATGGCAAACCGGAAACGCGCCCAGGAAATCCTCTATTTGTGCATCTACAAACTCAAATCCGAAACCGGAAAACCGCGAAACTACTCCGTCGAACGAACGATGCGAATCTGGTATCGCATTCAGCTCCCCATCCTCGATGCTTGGCTCGGCAACGTCGATTAGCGTGTAATTGCCACTACGGCGTCGCTTTTTAACCCTATTTTATTCAACCACAGGACAAGTATGCCTACTTTTATTCGATCGTTTCTCGACCTGAGCATCGCCGACATTTCGATCGGCGACTTGGGCATCATCATCATTTGCGTCGTCGCCGCCATTTTGCTCGACCATCTCATCCAGTTTTTTCTCAACCGGCGCCCCAAACACCTCAAAGACGACCATTTGCGCAAACACGACATCATCTTTGGATCGCTCAAGAAGCCGCTGCACGCGCTGTTCATGACGATCGGATGCGGGCTCGGGCTCGTCATCATCGATACGCCGAGTTGGGGCGTCGAAATCTTCAATTACATCTTCATCGGCATGCGCGCGCTCGCCATTTGGTGCGTCATTTGGTACTTGCTCCTCTTGACGCGCGGTTTCAGCGAGTACTTTGCGCAGCACGCCGAGACGACCGAGACGAAGCTCGATGACATGGTCGTGCCACTCGTCACGGGCATTATCAAAGTTTTGCTCGTCGCCATCGGCATCTTGCTCGTGCTCCAAAACTTGGGCTTCTCGATCACGTCGCTCATCGCCGGGCTCGGCATCGGAAGCGCCGCCATCGCACTCGCCGCAAAAGACACACTCGCCAACTTCTTCGGTTCGCTCGTCGTCTTTTTCGACCATCCGTTCGACATCGGCGATTGGGTTTCGCTCAACGGCGTCGAGGGCACGGTCGAAGAAATTCGATTGCGTTCGACCGTCATCCGCACGTTCGAAAACTCCATCATTTTGATGCCCAATCAAATGCTCACCAATACGTATATCGACAACTTCGAACGCCGAAAATGCCGAAAAATGGACTGCAGCTTTGGCGTGCTCTATTCTACGACGCAAGCCCAACTCGAAATGATCATCGACGGCATCAAAAAGCACCTCGCCGAGAATCCCAACATCTACACGTCTTCGTATTACGTCGCCTTCAACGGCTTCGGCGCTTCGAGCCTCGATATCACCGTCATCGCCTATACGCATCACACGTCGAAAGCCGATCACATGGCCGATAAACAAAACTTTATGTTCGAAATCATGCGCATCGTCGAGGCGGCACAAACGGGCTTCGCCTTCCCAACGCAAACGATAAATTGGAACGCCGGCACGCCGAAAGCCCCATTCCACATCGTCAAAGATTAAATATCGAATATTAGAACATTCGACTAAAATGCAAAAAAGCCGCAGATCCTTCTGCGGCTTTTCTTTGTTTGTACTTATTTATGCAATTACTCGCTAGGTTTTTGCATTATTTGCAAGCAGTACCTTCGTCGTTACAACCGTCTTCGCACTCTTCTTCAGAGTAATCGAGGACAAACGTTCCGTCGTCGGCTCTGACGCATTTATTGAGCGTCGCATAAACGCCGACTTCGTAAGTGTCGCACATCTGATTCGAAATGGCGCCTTCTGTTTGGCAAACACCATCGTGGCACATCGCTTTGCCGCCGACAAGAGCACAACCTTCGTATTGGTATTTGCAGGTTGCTTCTTCGAGTTTCGAGCACTTGCCTTCGACAACTTCGTTTTCGATGCAAGCATTCTGCTCGGGGTCGCAAATGACGTCGCACTCTTCATAAGCAGCGGCATCTTCGACGTAGATTTTCGTCGTTTGATCGTCGGCGAGCGTACACTTATACGTCGATACGCCATAAACACCAATGAAGCTGAGCGAATCATCGCATAACTTCTTTGTATCGCCGATGTTTGTGCAAGCCGCGGTATCGGTGTAACACTTCAAATTGCCATCGACGACGGCGCACTCCGCATCGTATTGATTGCACAAGGCGACTGCAACATCGTTACACGAGCCGTCTTCTTTAGCGACGGACGCACACTTCGTCGTATCGATGGTGTCGCATCCCAAAACGCAACTCTTTTGCGATTTCAAGTTGATGAGCGTCGTGCCATCGGCTGCGAGCGTACACGTCGTCGTCGTTTCAACTTTCTCATCTTTATCGCAAACAGACGTCGACGCGTCTGCTGTTTCACAAACATCGGTATCCGTATAGCAAACGACGTTCTTCTCGTCGCCATCGGCGACGATGGCACATTTATCTTTACCGCAATACGCTTCAGCGTCGGCCGAACATCCCGTGCCCGCTTCGTCGGTCACGACACCACAACCCGTTTTGTCGGCATTGCAACCGAGGTCACACTTGACTTCGCCTTTTTCTGCATCGGAAATCCAATGCTTCGTTCCATCGATCATTTCGGCACAAACGAGATTCGACGTCCACGTACCATACCACGTTTCCGTACACACCGACTTTTTCGCGCCGGCGGTTTCGCAAAGCGAATCATCGCCATAGCAATTCGCCGCTTTGCCATCTGTTGAAGTGAGGCATTTATCATTTTCGCAATTCTCGGCGGCGACAACGCCACTATAGCAGTAGGCTACGACGTTGTTATCGTCACCCTTACAAGAATCGACGTATTCGCTCGATTTGCAGGGCTTGCCTTCGTCTTCGAACCACGGCACGCATGCACCAGCCTTGCAATTGCTCCCACACGTTTGAATGGCTTCGTAGGCATAGCCCAAGCCGCCATCGTTCTTTTTCACGCACGATTTGCTCGCGACGACGCGGTTGCCTTCATCGTCGAAATCGCAAACCGTTGTCGTGGCTTCTTCTGTACTGGTGCAAGTTTCGTAGGCACAATCGGTTTTCGCAGCGTTGCATTGAGCGCTACAAATCTCGAGTTCGCTGTAGAGCGAACGATCGGTCGCCGTATATTTACCTTCGGTATTTTTGACGCAGAGATAATGACTTTCATACGAAAGCTCGCTGCTGTAATCGACGCAATACCCGATCTTCTGCCCATCTTCGGTGCACTTATCGCTCGGTCCATTACACCACGACACGAGGTGTTCCTCGCCGCCGATGGTTTCTTTGACCATGGAACAACCGCCATCTTCGGCACAGCTCTCGATGGCAACGCCATCTTGCGAACAAAAGACCATGCTGTCGCCCAAGCAGAAGTCGACAAACGAACCATCGCATTCCTCGCCTTCTTTGACGTTCTTCATGGCATCGGTCACGCAAACGCCGCGATCACACGTACCTTCGGTGCAGGTGACGTCTTTGCAAGGATCGACTGGATCGGTAGGCGTTTCATCGGCAACGCATACGCCTTGCGCCGAGCAAACCGGCTTCGTCGCATCTTTGCAATCGGCATTCGTCGTGCATTCGGGCTTTTGTTCTGCGGCAACGCATAC
>SFMP01000069.1 GCA_004554395.1 Myxococcales bacterium
ATTTTAATCTACTAAAAACCGCCTGCGACTTTGCTCAACTTATCTCGAAAAACATTGGCGATTTTAATATATTTGAATACAAAAACATGCCAGCGTATCAATTTCTCTTGGAGCACAAATGATTATCCGTTGAAGATAAACGCCCCCAACACTCTAGGCCATCGCGCGACGAACGAGACTCTTCTCGCCATCGTCGAGCTGCAAATAGCTCATGGCTTCTTCGAGTGTTTTGTTTAGCTTCGACATAATGCGCCTCGTCATCAACGCGAGCTGCTCAATCTTGCCACGTTCCCCACCCTCAGTTCGGTAAAACTCTCTATAGCTCTCAAGTTTGCTACCCATGTCAAATTCCTCCGTTGCTTGATATTCATCGCATAATTTCTCAAAAATGTCGTCACCGGTAATCTTGCCCAAAAGCCCCAACACCTCTTCGACGTGCTTGACTTTGACCGTCGGAAATGGTCATCTCTTCGGATCGCGAAAATGACGCAAACACAACGCAATCATCTTGAGATCGCCTTCTAGCCTATCGATTTCTTCATCGGTGAGCCAACCAAGCTCGACGATGTGAATCGGATAATCGACAAACCACCGCTTTAGCCGTTTGGGAACATCGCAACACTCACTCAATGAACGCGGTGCTGTCCAAGGCTTATCATAGCCAAAATACAAAACAACTGTAATAACTGGGATGAGTTTTTCGCCCGATTTTGCTTGCTTCGACAACTCTTTGTATCCAAATGCGTCATACGACATAATTCGAATTGGCATGTCTTTCGCTGGTCTCGTCTGGTTTTCGAGGCCAAATAACGCAATCTTTATACCGACGTCATCTCGCAAACACTTGATGACGTCGCGAAACTGATGATTCACGTGCCGATCCATCATCGAGATGAGATCCGGCGAGGCCTCCGATAATTCGTCGGTCGAGATCGGGGTCTCATCGCGGTCGATGACAAAGGCAGTGAGAAACGCTGCGAATACGTCGTTCTTCGAGAGTAGTTTTTTCTCTCGCAAATCCAGCTCACCCATACATCCCTCCTTCGATGATGGTGGGCATGCCACAAGCCTGCCGACAAAACCAGAGCTCGACGCATGCCCTCTACACTCCAATCATGTCGTTAAAAAAAAATGTGACGGTTTTTTTCATTCTTTTTTTATCAACTTTGTAACACTTTGTTTTTGCAACATTTTTTTACTTCACACAATTTGACACGGCTCAACTCTTATGCCATCATGGTTCAATCTACTGTCCTGTACGCAATTCACTAGGTGAGCTATGGTTCTAGAAACGATTAAGAATGAATTCCCAATCTCTATTGGCTCTTGTCTCTTCGCAATTGCCATTGCGCTAAGCGTCCCAGCGACGGCACTTGCCGACGCAAACGACAAATCGCAGCCCGAGGCATCGGCGAGCGGCGACGCAATCGACGACGCCTGCTATGGACTCAATCAAAACGAAGACTGGTATCGACTCTTCAACCTCTTCTCGGCTTCGTTTAAGGCGGGCGACTACGACAAAGCCCTTGAGTACACCAGCGCACTCGAAGAGATTTGTGCCCGAAGCCCCATCCTCAATTATTCGATCGCCAATACCTATGCCAAAATCGGCGATCGAGAACGCGCCAAACGCTACATCGTCGCTGCAACCGACAACCTCAACGAGTTTAGTACCACCTACGAAATGATCGCAAAAATCTGGTCGGCGCGTTGCGATATCGAAAGCTCCGATATCAAAAACGACACCGACGATGCGCTCAAGCGCGAAAACGAACTCAACGCCCAAGTCGAATCGCTCAAAGAACGCACCTATGAAGCTATCGACGCCGAAAAATCTCACTACGCCGCCATCATGTGGACGGGAACCGCCGTCGGCATCGTCGGCATCGGTTCCGTCGTCGCTGGTGCCGTGTTGATCGGTACCAAGGACACTGATCTCAGAGTTAAAGTAAATGTCGATGATATCAAGGGAGAAAAAGAAAAGAAACTCCCCATCGCTGACAGCCACGAAATCAAAGCGGGCTACGCCCTTCTCGGCGTCGGCATCGCCGCCACGGTCACCGGTGCCATCATGGCGGGGCTCGGCGGCTATCACTACAAGCGCATCATCGACTCAAACCCCGACACCGCCATCTCGTTCAACGTCTCACCGACATCGCTCGCTCTCGGCGTCACTTTCTAACCCACTCTATTCACTGCATTTTTTCTTCGACCGAAAAATATTTTGAAAAAAAACCGTCACATTTTTTTTTCGACGCCATGATTCGAATGAACGGCAACAATGGCGTTGCCCTTTTCGACAATGGAGCGAAGTATGAAACGTTCACGGTTTTTCTCTATTCCTTTCATCACCCTATCTCTCTCTTTGGGGCTCATCGGTTGCGGCGACGATCTTTTCGACGACGATATCGTTTGCCTGTGCGACACCACAAGCCCCTATTCGAATCCACCGAGCGAATTGCCTATGATGCGCCAATACAGCGGCAATTATTTCGATCAAATCGATACATCCGACAACTGCAAGCTCCTAAAGCAAGCCATCGTCGGGCAGTGGCACGCCCAACTCCCCACCGGTCATCTGCGATACGATTTCAATCGCGATGGCACTTATTCGCTCTACCGATTCAAAAACGATAGATGGATGATCACCGATAGCGGCAAATTCTGGATCTCCTATCGACTCATCCGAGGGCTCATGCGAGCCCAGTTCCACATGACGCTAGGCGACGATGTCGAATTTCCCATGTCGTTTTTTATTCAAAACGGCAACATCGTCTTCGAAGAAAGTGTCGGCGACGTCGATAAACCCGAATTTTATCCATATACATAGCCCAAGGCATCGACGCCACCAGACCGGGGGATCTGGCAATATCCCGAACTTGGAGCAATGCCAAAATTGTGCTACACAACCGAGACGCGGCACTTTTGCCGCCTAGGAGGATTTATGCGCTCACTCATCTTGCTTTTATCGTCGCTTTGCTTCGTCGGTTGTGCGGCTTCGCAAAAGGACGCCGAAAAGATTAACTTCACCGAAGTCAAAGAAAACTTGCGCTTCGACAATACCGACATCAAACGGCAAGTCTTCGACATGAACCGCGACGGCAAAGTCGATATGTGGAAGTTCTACACCATCAAACAAGGGCTTGAGCAAGACGCGCCGCCCGAATACGTCTTGATCCGAAAAGAGCTTGATCTCAACTTCGACGGGCGCGTCGACCGAATCATGTACTACGACGCCAAAGAAACGCTCGCTCTCGAAGAAATCGACACCGATTTCGACGGCCGCATCGATCGCGTCAGCTTCTACGACAACGGTCTCATCATCAAAACCGAAATCTATAGCGCGCAATGCCGACAAATCGTCATCGACGCACCGAGCAACGAACAAGTCTTCCCCATCTCGACGCGACACTACCGAAAAGGCATCTTCACGCGTGAAGAAACCGACACCAAATGCCGCGGAAAGCTCGAAACCGTCACGATATTCAACGACAAAGGCGAAGTCTCTCAAGTCGGATACGACCACACCGGCGACGGCATCATCGATGAATGGATTCGATACTAACCCATCGTACCAAACGCGCCTATAGCCCGCCAAACTCCCCGTTTTGAACGAAACGCCGCCCGCCGGGCGGCTGGTCTATTCAATACCGCCCAAATTCTCGCGTTAAACGAAACGCCGCCCGCCGGGCGGCTGTTCTAATACCGCCCGCCCGAAGTTCGATCGGGCGGCGCAAAGCACTAAGACAAAGCCAACATCTTTTCGACGGGTCTCAGCGCCTGTTCCAATATCTCATCCGACAATTCTATCTCGTGCCCATTCCCCTTCAGGCAGTCCAAGACATTTGCCAGCTCGACTTTTTTCATATTCGGGCAGAGAATCGACGGCTTCATGCCATAAAACGTCTTCTCGGGGAATTCTTTGCGCAACCGATAAATCATGCCCTCTTCGGTTCCCACGATATACGACGGCGCATCGTGATTCTCGACGTACTTCAACATGCCAGCCGTCGATAAGGCGGCATCGGCGAGTGCCACGACTTCGGGTTTGCATTCCAAATGCACGAATACAGATGATTCGGGATGATCGGCTTTTGCGCGCCCGATATCGTCGACCGATATGCGATGATGCGTCGAACAAAAGCCATTCCACAAATCCATCTTTATCCCCAAGCGGGCGTTCAAATTCGCCCCCAAGTTCTGGTCGGGCAAAAACAATATCGGTTGCGTCGTATCGAGTTGCTTCAATATCCGTTCGGCATTCCCCGATGTCACGCAAATATCGACGATCGACTTCGTTTCGGCCGTCGTATTCACATAGGCGATGATCAAGTGTTCGGCGTGATCGCGTTTCCAAGCGCGTAGCGCCTCGGGCTGGCACATGTCGGCCATCGGACACCCCGCACCAGGGTGCGCCGTATACACATGCGAATCGGGCGACAACAATTTCGCCGTCTCGGCCATAAACCGAACGCCGCAAAATAAAATGTTCTTCGCACCACATTTCTTCGCCTTCTGGCTCAATTCAAGCGAATCGCCCACGAAATCGGCGATATCTTGCACCGATCCATCGACGTAATTGTGGCACAAAATCGTAAACTCTTTCTCGCGCTTCAAAGCGAGTATTTCTTCTTGTATCGGCGTCATTTGATTTCCTATTGACAACGTAAATTCGGGATAACTTGGTACGTCTGTTCTGCAGGCGTGTAATCCTCGGCATTCCAAAGCGGGCTCGACAATATGAGATCTGCACTCGAAAGATTGCACGCAATCGGTACGTTGTGAATTCGACATTGGCGCAACAACATCTGAATATCGGCTTCGTGCGGCTGCGGATTCAAATCGTCGATCAAAAATACGGCAAAATCGATCTCCTTGCGTACAACCATCGCCGCGATCTCCGTGTCACCGCCCATAGGTCCCGAGTGCATGCACTCGATATCGCACTCAATCCCATTGTCTCGATACGCTTTCTCGATCAGCGTTCCCGTCGTTCCCGTGCACACGAGCTTGTGATGCAATAAAAAATCGGCATTCTTCACCGCCCAAGCGATCATATCGATCTTCCGATTGTCATGCGCTACGAGCGCTATCGTCAATGATTTCATCTCCTCGTCTCCTATAATCTCTCCGACGCTCTTATCTTTCGCTCATTCCGTCGTATTTCTTTCTCTAGCGATTTCTCTGTGGTCTCCCCCTCCTATTCCCCACATTCCGCATATTACACAATTACCTGCCAATAAATCATTTTTTTCTCCTCCCCCCATTCTCCCGCCAATCCCGCCCTGCATCCGCCCAGCGCCATCTAAAAATGGTCAAAATCCCCGTTTTGATGTATGACCGCGACCAAATGCGGCTTTGCTCCGCATTCTCCCTCACCATTCAACGATTCTATATAAGGCACGACTATGGCCAAAGCGGCTAAATCTAAAGATACCAAACGCAGTTCGAAATCGGCGAAATCGATAAAAGGCAACGCAAAAACGCGAAATGCCAAATCTTCTCCATCTCTTCTCAAGCGATTTATCCGCAAGTTCTTCATATTCTGCCTCATCATGGGAGTCTTGGGCGTCGCCGTCGTCGCTTTCATGTTCTATTACTATTCGCGTTCGCTACCGGGCATCTTCTCATACGACGACTATCAGCCGCGGCAAATGACCCTCATCACCGACCGAAACGGGCTCCCCCTCCTCGAACTCTACGACGAACGACGAACCGTCATTCCATTCGACGACATTCCAAAACACATGAAAGATGCCATGATCTCGGCCGAAGACGCCGATTTCTACAAACACAAAGGACTCGACTATTTCGGCATCGCAAGAGCCGTTCTGCTCGCCATTAAAAACCGCGGCGCTCGACAAGGTGCCTCGACCATCACACAACAAGTCGTCAAAAACCTCATCCTAACACCCGAAAAAAGCATGGCGCGTAAATTCCAAGAAGCCATGCTCGCGCGACAAATCGAACAAGCGCTCTCAAAAGACGAAATCCTCGCCATCTACCTCAACCACGTCTATTTCGGCCACAGAAACTACGGCATTGAGCAAGCCGCCCTCTTCTACTTTAGCGTACACGCCAAAGACCTATCCCTCAACCAAGCCGCAACACTCGCAGGCCTCGTACAATCCCCCGAACGCCTCTCGCCCGTTAAACACATGAAAGAGGCTACCGCACGACGAAATTACGTCTTGCGACAAATGTACGAAAAAGGCCACATCGCCGAAGACATCTACCGCGAAGAAATCGCCAAAGACATCGTACTCAACCGCGCCAAGCGCGAAACTATCGGGCGCGCGCCATACTATACCGAACACGTCCGGAAAATGCTCATCGACGAATACGGCAAAGAATACGTCTACAACTCAGGCATGACGATTACAACTGCCCTAGACCTCGATCTGCAAACAAAAGCCGAAGAAGCCCTGCAAAAAGGCCTCATCGACTTCGACGAACGACACTACATCAACAGACCGCTCAAAAATCCGACTAAAAAGAAACCAAAAAAATACGAAAAAGATAAAAACTACGAAGCCACCATCGCCAAAATCGACGGCGATACCGTCTTCTTCGAAATCGACGGCAAAGTCCTCCCCTACACGCCGACGCCAAGACAACGAAAAGAAAAACCGCTCGAAGAAACGTTCAAATCGGGACAAACTTGGTTCATTCGCATCACCGAATTCGACGACTCGGGCAAACCCGCCAAAATAGCCATTCCCAATGGCCCCGACGGCGCTCTCATCGCCATCGATCCGCAGACACACGAAGTTCGCGCACTCGTCGGCGGCTACAGCTACGACGTCTCCGTCTTCAATCGAGCGACACAAGCCATGCGACAAACTGGCTCGTCGTTCAAAACTTTCGTCTATGGCGCCGCTCTCGAAGCTCGTATCATCACACCGACGACCATCATCGACGACGCACCAAAAGTCTTCCACATCCCCGGGCAAAAAACGCCATGGTCGGCCAAAAACGCCGATAACAAATACAAAGGCCCCATGACCGCCCGCACCGCACTCGCTCTCTCACGCAATACAATCGCCGTCGACGTCCTCGAACGCACCGGCATCGACAAAACGATACAATTCGTCCGAAAATTCGGCATCAATACCCCCCTCGTCGATAACTATACACTAGCCCTCGGCAGCTCGAGCATGACAGCACTCGACGTCACCAACGCCTACGCCACCATCGCCGCTCACGGCATCTATAAATCGCCTAAATTCATCCTCAATATCGCCAAAAACGGCGAAAACTTGGCCATCCCCGTACAAGAACAACACCGTGCTATCGATCAAGACGTCGCCTACGTCCTCACTTCGATGCTCAAATCCGTCGCTACCGAAGGCACCGCCAAGCGATACCTCGCCAAGTTCAAAGGCGATATCGCTGGGAAAACCGGCACGACTAACGCCACCAAAGACGCATGGTTCGTCGGATTCACACCACAACTCGCCGCCGGCGTCTACGTCGGATACGACGACCCAAAAACGCTCGGCCGCGGCGAAGGCGGTTCGACGACCGCTCTACCCATCTTCGCATCTTTCATGAAAAATTACGACGCCGACGACGACAAATCCCATTTCATTATCCCCGATAATGTCATAAAACTCCCAGTCGATACCCAATCGGGGCTTCTCCCCGTCGCCGGACAATCGACGCGCGACGAAGTCTTCCTACAAGGCACTCAACCCACGCAATTCGCCGCCAACCCCGACGAAGATTCCGCTCAAAATTGGATGATCCGACAAATCCAAACGCAAACCGATAACGACGCTCAAGACGTCGGTTCCGACGAAGACGAATTCTAAATCGCCCACCATCCCCATCGCTCTAACGCCCCCCCCCGTTCCACGCTCCTCCTGGGGAGATCACCCGCGAGTCGCCTATCATGACACGTTTTTCAAAAATACTTGCTCTATGCACGTTCTACGCACTCGCGCTCCCTTCGCTCGCTTTTGCCGAGCCCGCCACTCCCAATCCGCCCGCCACTCCCAATCCATGGAGCATCGACGACGCCAACGGTCCAGCCCCCCAACAACCACCACCCAGCGATCGCAAAGACTGGACCGCCGACGACCTCGCCCATAATCCGCCACTCCACAACGACGCCCCACCCGCCAAAAGCAAATTGGCCAAAAATCCATGGCGAATCGATACGGCGATCCGCAATTCAAATGATGCCAAGCCATCGCCCAATCCAAGCGATTCAGGCAATCTTCAAAACTCCGACAATTCAAGCGATTCAGGCAATCTTCAAAACCCGGGCAATCTTTATCATTCGGGCTTTTCTAACAACTCTGCAGTCGACGCCGACAAGCTCCCCTCTTTCGAAAAGTCAGAAAAAGCCGATAAAACCGACTGCGACGAGACTTTTACCTACGCAAACGCGCTCATGCGCGCCGAAAATGCCTACGTCAGGCGCCGATACACGACGGTTCTCGAAATCCTCAAGCCCATCTACGAAAACATCCAATGCATCGACGACTCCGTCACCGTCCTCGAAATCGACCTCCTCATGGGCGTCGCCAACAACGAACTCGGTCGCCAAGCACGCGCCGATTCCTTTTTTCTCAACGTTTTGCGCACCGACCCCGACCACGTCGTCGGATCCATTATCACCATCCCCGAATCCAGCGCCAAACGCATCGAACAACTACGCGCCGATAACGCCGAAGAACTCAACGCCCTACGCGCACAATCCTCCCCCAACACCATCATCGAATCGCTCTACATCCTCGTCGAAAAAGAGCACCACCCCTATTGGATCAATTTCCTCCCCTTCGGCGCCGGGCAATTCCAAATGCACCAAACCGCTTGGGGCGCCGTCTACGCCAGCACACAAATCGCCGGCATCGCGCTCTCCATCCTCGGCGGCAGCATGGTCGAATACTACCGCGGCGACGCATTCACCTACACACCACAAGACCGCGCTCGCGCTAAAAACTGGCAAAACGCACAAATCGTCGGCATCGCACTCCTCGGCGCTAGCTACATCGCAGGCGTCATCCACGCGCTCTTCATACACGAAGATTCCACACTCATCATTCACTCCCCCTCCCAAACGCGCCCCGACATCGCACACCGCGCCGCCCCTTTCATCCTCCCCGACGGCGGCGGCCTAACCTACGGCGCCATCTTCTAACGCTACAACGCCTGCTTCAACGCCTGCGCCAACTGGTCCGGGCACGACGTCGGCTTCTGCCGGCAACAAATTCCCTCCAATCGCGACACCGCCTCGCTCACCGCCATCCCACGCAACAACGCCTCTATCCCCTGCAAATTCCCGTGGCAACCTCCCACGAAGTCGATCCGCCTTATCACGCCATCCTCGACCTCTATCGTGAAATGCTTCGAACACACACCTACCGGATCATACTCGATTACCATTCGCCTACCTCCAATTCTCCTAACGCTGGCTTTTGTCAATTCGTCGCCCTATCTCGCCCTACGGGCTCAATACGGGCTCCCTTGCTACGCTATTGCCTTGCAGGCAATACGCTACGCTATCGCCCTATTTCGCTACGCTCAATACGGGCTCCCTTGCTACGGCTATGTGCTCACATGCGTTGCGCGCATACGCCTCCGCCTCTTCGCGCCATGCCATACCCAAAACACACCGCTACCGCACCTTAATTCCGTTTGAATTTCTGCACGGTATCCGATAACGTGCATGAATGTGCATTGACATATTTGCGTTTCTCGTGAATGCACAAAAAACACAAGTGAGTTTTACACTTTCTATCATCGGAATGATGACGTTTGACGCCAAACCTTGACCAATAGTTGGCTATCCCGTTTGACAAAAACGCCTATGTCGAAGGATTTATGAAGGAAAGCAGGGGAGTCCACCACGGGTTACAACGGCACACAAACAGATGGATACGAATTCGGAAAAGGTCAGTCTGCATATAATTATGTTGACATCGGCGGCGGCGGCGGCTGGTTCGGCGGAAAAGCCTATGTTGTAAAAGACACAAACGCCAACATGGGCGGCGGCGGCGGTTCAGGCTTCGTCTACACCAAAGACTCGACGGCGACGATCGAGGCGATCAATGCTAAGAATAAAGATGACAAGACAAAACAATACTCTGTCGACGCCAAATACCAACTCACCGACACAAAGACGATTGCCGGCGACAAAACGATCAATATCCCCGTACACGGCAACTACCTCGGTAGCACTGACGCTAAGGACTTGATGGCCGGTAACAAAGGCGACGGGTTCGCCCGTATCACTCGCCTGACGAAATAATCGCCATGCTTAGGTAATTCATCGATACCGCGAAAAGGCGGCTTGCTCGAAGGCAAGTCGCCTTTTTGTCGTTTGGCGATTTCGAGCTTGCACACACCATGCATAAATCATAAAATATCGACCTGTTTTGCGATCGACGACATTCTCGCAACGTTTTACCATTTGACAATAAAACAATGTTCAGTTAATAAACAAATTCGCATTGGGCGCATTTTGCACCCGAGTGCGCACCAAATCGAGGTTTGATTTAGGAGGAAGACACCTATGGCAAAGGCAAAAGCAAAAGATACGAGCAAAGAAATCAAAGAAAACGTGCTCAAAAACTCCGCCATCGAAGAGGCGATTAACAACATCGAAAAGACCTATGGTCGCGGCACGATCATGCGCCTTGGCGGTTCCGAACAAGTCTCGATCCCCACGATCTCGAGCGGTTCGATTGCACTCGATTTGGCACTAGGCGTCGGCGGTTTGCCACGCGGCCGCGTCATCGAGATCTATGGCCCCGAAGCGAGTGGTAAGACGACCGTCGCGCTCCACGCCATCGCCGAATGTCAGCGTTCTGGCGGCGTCGCCGCCTTTATCGATGCCGAACACGCCCTCGACGTGCGCTATGCGCGACGTCTCGGCGTCGATATCGATAACTTGCTCGTCTCGCAACCCGATTACGGCGAGCAAGCCCTCGAAATCGCCGATATCCTCGTCAAATCCAACGGCATCGACATCGTCGTCATCGACTCGGTCGCGGCCCTCGTTCCCAAAGCCGAACTCGATGGCGAAATGGGCGATGCCCACGTCGGTCTACAAGCCCGACTCATGAGCCAAGCATTGCGAAAACTCACCGCCTCGGCGTCGAAAGGCAAAACCGCCCTCGTCTTCATCAACCAGCTCCGCACAAAAGTCGGCGTCATGTACGGAAACCCCGAAACGACTTCGGGCGGTAACGCACTCAAATTCTATTCCACCGTCCGACTCGAAGTCCGAAAATCATCGCTCATCAAAGTCGGCACCGACGTCGTCGGACAAAAATCGAAGATCAAAATCGTCAAAAACAAAGTCGCTCCTCCGTTCCGCGAAGTCGAAGTCGACATCATCTATGGCCAAGGCATTAGCCGCGAAGGCGGACTCCTCGATCTCGGCGAGTTGTTCAACGTCGTCGAACGATCGGCTTCGTGGTATTCGTTCGAAGGCGAGCGCATCGGAAACGGCCGCGAAAACACCAAAGAATTCCTCAAACAGAATCCTCAAATCGCCAACGCCATCGAACAGCGCATCCGCGAAGCGCAAAATCAATCGACTCTCGACGATTTCATGGCGTGCGATCCCGTCGATTCCGACGATGGCGAAGACGAAGGCGACAACATAGCCCCCATGCCCGAGGCTTAATCTTCCCAATCCATCCGCTCTTCTACACATCGCTTTTTTCGATACCAAAGCCGGTGGACGATCTCATACTTGCCGCCATGCGCAACACGACGCTCCCTGCGCAAAGTATCGAAAAGAGCCAATGGCGAGACGTGCTGGGGTCTCTGGCATGTCTGCCTACCCAATAGCTCAATGGCTAAATCAAACGACAAAGAAAGAAAATCCGACGATTTCAAATCCGTACGCAATGCCATACGCAATAACCCCCTCGAAAAAGTCTACATCATCTATGGCGAAGAGGCGTATTTGCGCGATAAAGTCATCGACGAAATCGCCAATAAGCAATTTAAGGGGGGCGATATCGACCCCATGAGCTGGGAGGTCTATCGATCTAACGAAGTCGGTGCGCAAAAAGTCGTCGATGCAACCCGCACGATCTCCCTATTCGGTGGCACAAAAGTCGTCATCTATCACGACATCGACAAACTCCCCGTCGCCGATATCGCCATTCTAGCGAATTATGCCGCCAATCCGGTCCGAGCCCACCTCATTCTGACGGCGACAAAACTCGATTCGCCAGCGCGTGGCGCATCGGCAAAATCAAAATCGGCAAAGGGCGCGCCTTCCAAAACCGCCCTCTGGCAACAACTCGCCAATAGCGCTCGCACCTACTATTTCGCACCGCTCATCGAAAAGGACTACAAGCCTGAAATCAGTGACTTCATTAAGTTCACGGCGAGCGAAAAGAAGCTCCGCATCAATTCACAAGCCGTCGAAGTTCTCAGAGATCTCATCGGTCCAAATCTGGCACTCATCGAGCGTGCCGTCGAAAAACTATACATTGCCTACGGTTCCGATCGCGTCATCACGCCCGATATGGTCGAAGAGCAAGTCATCGACACCCGCCAACGCAGCGTCTTTGAGCTCACAAAAGCGATTTCGGAACGAGATATCGTCAAGGCAATGGCGGCATTGCACATCCTACTCGCCCAAGACCAAGAACCCGTCGCCATCAACGGCATGTTGGCCATGCACGCCCGGCGCCTCATCGCCGTCAAACGCGCCAAAGTAGCTGGCGTCAGAGACTCAGACATTGGCGATGCCACGGGCATCAAATACGGGGTGAAAGAATACACAGCCGCCGCTGACAATTATTCCCTCACCGAGCTCTACCAATTCCACGCCGACATCTTCGACGCCGATCGTTCGCTCAAATCAAAGCCCATGCCCGCAGAACTCGTCTTCTCGCGCTTATTGTTCAATTTGATGCAGAAAAAAACCAATGAACACCGTAGGGTATCCCAATGAACCCCGTAGGGGTTTCCATTGCTCGCGTTCTAAAACAAACGTCCCATCCATATGAACCCCGTAGGGATTCTGGCGAGTAGCCCCCGGTTGACGCCACAGGCGGCTACCGGGGGATCAAATGCGTCTACATACATCTATAGTCCCGTAGGGTTTCCCAATGAACCCGTAGGCAGATACTGGCTGAAATCAGAATGCACACAAAAAATGAGCCGTGCGTATGCGCGCAAGGGCGCCAGCCCGAGCACATAGCACGGCAGCGGAGGCGTATGCGCGCAAGGGCGCCAGCCCGAGCACATAGCCGGAGCCAAAGCCCGTATTGAGCGACAGCGAAATAGGGCGCCCCCCCCAAAAAACCGAAAAATCGCAATGCTTGTCTATTTCGTGCGATAGGCCGCGCCCTCAAAAAAAACCGACAAATCGCAATGCTTGTCTATTTCGTGCGATTGTCGTATAACTTTGGGTTTGTCTGAAGCACGATGACAATTGGGTCACACACTTAGCACGAGGAGAGAACACATGACGGACGAACGAGATCCACGATTGACGGAAAATGGCTTAGATAACGAAGAAGATGCGCTTCGAGAGCTTCGCAATGAACGCGTGTCGGCTCGTGCGCCATCGGGGCGGTATCCGACGGCTGGGCGCATGCCCAATGCGGGTGGGCGTTTCACGCAAACGGGGATGCCTGCCGTTCCGCGCGTCGGTGCACATGCAGCGCCGCCTGTACCTCATGCGCCGGCTTCGTCGCCCAGTATGCCGCCTGTTCCGGGGGGGCGCGGGCGCGTGGGGCGACCGGGAATCGTTGGCCCGAGAGCGGCTCGACCGGTTATTCATGCGCAAGAACACGGGCAAGATGCGGCCGTTGCACACGATAGCCAAGCCGTCGCCTATGGTCAAGAAGCCCCCGAGGTCGAACTCATGCAAGCGCACGACGACCGTGCGCACGATTTGATCGGAGATGTTCCCGTCGACGATGCCATGGCGGCTCTCGACGACGTCTTCGGCATGGGGCCGACTCAACCACAAGCGCCTTCGACCGAGTTTGCCGCCGTCGCCGCCCCCGATGTGCCCGATATGCAGAGCGCACAAGCTCAAGATAGTGCGCAAAGCGAGCCAAATGTTGCACACGATGCGCCGAGTTGTGAAATTGGCGTGGCAACGACCGACCTCAGCGACGACGTCGAAGCCAATATTTCGGCGAATTTTGCGCAATCAATCGACAATAATGCCGAAGAAAATGCTGCAAGTGGCGTTTCTAATGTAGCCGATTCGGCTTCTAACGATCCAAGTGCCGCTTCAGGCGTTTCGAGCGTCTCGGGCGTCTCGAGCAGTGTATCGAATGTTACGAGTTCTGTTTCGAGTGTTTCGGGCGTCTCGAGCAGTGTATCAAACGTTCCGAGTTCTGTGTCTAACGTAGCGAGTGCCGTATCCGACGTTGCGCCGTCGAGCGACGTCGCCCAAGTCGCTTCACAAGAGGGCGACATTGCCCCTGCGACCGAAGATCACGACGACTCCATGCTCTTGATGACCGAAGTCCCCGTCCAAGCCGAAGCTGTCGTGCCGCCCCAGGCCGACGACGATATCGACGATTTCGACGACAATGCCTCTGCCGATTCCGATATTGCCGATCACGACGACTCGCAACTGCCCGTCGACAATGCGCCGGCTTTCGAAATCAAACCGATTCCTCCAGAATTGCGACAAGAACAGAGTTTGCGCGACAATGCCGCCTATCGCAAAGAATCGCGCAGCCTCATGCGTGCACAGAATTGGAACGACCTCGTCCAATTGATGGAAAACGTGCTCAAATACGCAGAATGGGCCGATTTGCCCGAAGTCCGCAGTAGCATCCTCAAAGAATTGGCGGGCATCTACCTCGATAAACTCAACGACGATGACAAGGCAAAGGCGACATATCAGCAATTGTTGCGCGAATCCCCCTCGAACGAATCGGCTCTCTCCTATATGGAGAACGAATACAGAAAAGCCGACGATTACAAAGCCATCCACGACATGTATCGCCGCGTCGTCGACGTCACTTGGGATAGCGACGAACGCATTTGCTACACGCGCAAAGCGTCCGAAATCGCAGAAACAGAGCTCAAAAAGCCCACGCTAGCCATCGCCGATTGGGAACATTTGTGGGAAATCGGCGAGCATGACGACGAAGTCCAAAGCGCCCTCATGTCGGCTTATCGTTCGCACGAGGCATGGGAAAAACTCGCCAATTTCATCAAAGAACGATGCGTCGATTGGAAGACGACGCAAGAGCTCGGCTTGCGCGAAGTCGTCGAAATCTACATCTCGGGCATGGGCAACGCACAACGCGCCTCCGAAACGCTCTCACAACTCCTCGCCAAACGCCCCAACGACCCGCTATTGCTCCTCCAAGATGTCAACGTTTGCCGAATCAGTGGCGACATCGACAAATTGGCGCAAATTAGCCGCGTCAAATGCGACGATCCGCGCGTCGAAACCGACCTGCACCGCGCCGCCGCCGATGTCTTGTGGGATAAAGGCGAGCGCGAATTGGCGATCCAAGCCTACGACACCATCCTCGAAGATTTGCCCAACGATCGCGATGCCCTTCACGTCAAAGAAGTCTACTTCAACGAAGGCGGGCACTACGAACAATTGTGCCAATTCTACGAAGAACGCGCCGCAAACGCACTCGAACAAAACAAACCCGAAGAAGCCGCGGCGCTCTATGCAAAAGCCGCCGACGTCGCCGAAAAACAACTCTTCGACGATGAGCACGCCATTTCGATTCTCAAGCGAATCATCGAACTCGATGCAAATGATTCGGCAACTTATCGAAGAATCATCGCTCTCTACGAACACTTGGGCGACGATCAAGGGCAAGCCAATGCGATGGAAGACTTGCTCGCCATCACGAGTCGGCCCTCGGTACGAACCGAAATCTTGTCGAAACTCGGGCGATTCTACCTCGATAAATTGTCGAACTTCGAAAAAGCCGAAAGTTGCTGGAAGAAAGTCCAAGCCATCGACCCGCGAAACGCCGAAGTCAGCGAGGAATTGAGCCGCGTCTATGCAAAACAAGGCGATTTTGAATCGCTCGACAAGAGCCTCACGCAACAAATCCGAATCGCCGACGACGATTCGATCGAGCGATTGGCAGAGTCGAAAGCCCAATATTTGCTCGAAAATAGCCCCTCGTCGGCGCATACCGCCGCGAGCTGGGAAATCGTCCTCGATTGCGACCCCGACAACGCCAATGCGTGCGAACATTTGGGCGAGGTGCTCGAAAAACTTTCGCGAAACGAAGAAATGATCGGCGTTTGGGAGCAAGAACTCGCCACGCTACACGCCACCGACGAACGCGTTTCGCTCGGCATGCGCATTGCCGATGCGTGCGTCGAAAACGCACCGCATGCCCAAGCCGTTGCCGCTTATTTGCGCGTCTTGTGCTGGAATCCGCTCCAAGAAAGCGCCCTCATCGCGCTCGAATCGATTTGCACGAAAGACGAAAACGTCATCGTTCGCGCCGCTCTCGAAACGGCGGCCGCTGCCGCCGATACCAAAGAACGCCGATGCGAATTGCTCAAGCAAACGTTGCGTTTCATCGCGCCCGAACACGTCGCCGAGCGACTCAACGTCATGCAACGTCTTCTCTTCTTGGGCGATTTGTCGATCGAACCCGATTTCGTTTCGCTCTGCCGTAGCGAAAACAAGAGCGATTTCTTGTGCTCGACGTGGATTCGTCGCGCAGGCGAAACCGACGATGCACAACTCCGCGGTAGCCTCCTCTTCGACGCCGCCCGATTCTTCGCAGAAGACTTGAGCGCCCCAGACCGAGCCTTCACCCTCCTCTATTCCGTCGCCATTCAGCCCGATAAAGCGCAAAACTTGGCGCGTGAACTCGAACGACTCGCACCGCAAACAAACCGCTGGGAAGAAGTCGTCGCCGTCCTCGAATGCCTCGCGTCGAAATCGTTCGACGACGACATCCGGAAAGCCGCTCTACTCAAAGAAATCGACATCTTGCTCGATAAACTCGACGCGCCCGCTCGCGCCATCTATACCTATACGCGCCTGCTGGCGATGGATCCCGACGACGCGCAACTCCTCGACAAAATCGAACAACTCGCGCGCGAAAAACAACTCGACGCACTATTGCTCAACGTCTACGGCGAATGGTGGGATCGCTCCGATAACGCCACCACGCGAGCAGAAATCTCTGAAAAACGACTCGCCATCTACAAATCGCTCGATATGGCCGATTTGGCACTGGGCGAACAATTCATCGCCTATCGCACAATGCCGATGGCGTCGGTCGAAGAAGCCATTCTCGCACAATGTGGCGATGCTCAAAAAGCCGCCATTTGCTTGCCACTCGTCGAAAGCGAAAAGTCGGCCGCCGATCCGCAAGATCTCGACGGATTGCGAAACGTCGCCAAACACTACGCCGACGACATGGCAAATGTCGATGGCGCATTTGGTCTGCGTTGCAAAGTCTTGGCGCTGGCACCCGAAGATCACGACGCTTTCGACGCCATCGTTGCCGCCTCGAGCGATGCCAAACACCACGGACGCTTTGCCCAAGCCGTCCGATTGGCTGCCGCACGCGCCAAAAAGACCGGCGATAACGAAACGAGCATGCGACTCTATCGCGCCCTCGCACAATTCTATAAATCGACTCTCGACGACCTCGAACGAAGCATCGACGTCGAACGCACCATCTTGCGCATCGATCCCGATTGCATCGAATCGCTCGAAGCACTCATCGCTTGGCACGAAGCGCGTAAAGAATGGACAGAACTCCGTTCCGAACTCAAACAACGCATCCATGCTGGCGCCACAAACGAACAAAAAGTCGACCTCTGGTTGCGAATCGTCGATATTTCGCGCGATTACCTCGACGACATCGAAGGCACTTTCGACGGATACGCCGAAATCCTACAAATCGACGAAACAAACGAACGCGCACACGAAGGCATGGCACAGATGACGGGCGAAAACATCGGTCCCGACGTCGAATTGCGTAAACTTCGACTCGAACTCAAACTCGCAAGCGAAGATAAACGCCCGCAAATCATGCTCAATATCGCTAAATTGCAAAACGACGTGCTCAATCTACCCGATGCCGCCTGCGAAACGCTCGAACAACTCTACAAAGAAACGGGCGCTTGCGGCGTCGGCTACGAACCTCTCTGCAAGCGATATGCGCAAGCGAAACTCTGGAGCAACCTCGTCCAAATTCAAATCGAACACGCCCACGCGCTCATCGAAAACGAAGACGAAGACTCCGCCATCATCACGCTACAAGAAGCCTTGCAAATCGTCGATAAACACATGAAAAACGACGAAATCGGCGTCCGCGTCATCGAAGAACTCCAACGACTCGAACCCGATAACGAAGACATCATCGAGCGCTACTGTAGTAGCCTCCGACACGCCGAAAACTGGAACCAATACGCCGCGACGATGCAAATGCAGCTCGACAATTGCGCCGCAAGCACCGCTAGCCGAAAACCATTCCTATTCGAACTCGCTCGCATCAAAGCCGTCGCCCTCGGCGATATCGACGGCGCCATTGCCATGTATCGCGACATCAACCGTTCGGGCGGCGTCGAGCGAAACGCCTACTTTGGCATCGCCACCATGGCACTCAAAAAAGGCGATATCGACCTCTATCTCAGCGCACTCGACCAAGTCCTGCGACTCCTCGACCCCGTCTGGGGCGCCATCTTCTATTGCCACATGGCCGAAGTCTGCGACGAAAAAGAACGACCCAATCAAGTCGCCACCTACTACCGGAGCGCACGCGCTCTCGACCCCGAAAACGCCGTCGCTTCCGACAGCTTGCGAAGCATCGGACGACGACTCAAAAATTGGCGACAAACCTCGGCTCTCCTACCCGTCGAAAACGAACGAGAACTCTCCTGGTCACAACGCTCCAATATGTTACTCGAACGCGCCTCGGCAGCCGAATCGACCGACGAAGCCCGCATCTGGCTCTACAAAGCCATCGCCGTCAATCACGATAACGTCGACGCTTGGAACGCTCTCGCCAACCTCGAACACAAACTCGCAAACGCAAAAGCTCGATACGAAGCGAGTTTGGGCGCCTATGGCACGATCGAACGCACAACCCTACCCGGGCCCAGCGGCGCCATGTCTAACGCACAATCGCTCTACGAAGTCTCGCAAGCCGCTTGCGACTGCGGAAACGACGCAAAAGGCGAAGCCCTACTCCGCCGCGCTTTCTCGCTCGCACCAGAATGCCCCACCATCGCCATGGCCGTCGGCGATATCGAACAAGATTCGGGCAACATCGACAAAGCTTATGCAATCTACGATTCGATCCTCAGTAACTCGACGATTAAACTCGACGACGCCACAAAGAGCGAACTTTATTTCAAACGCGGTCTCATCGCCAACATCCTACAAAACTACCCGCAAGCCCTCGACGACTTGCGCACGACTGTCAAAATGACGCCGCTACACTACGACGCCCTCATGACGATCGCCAAAACCTACACCGACCTCAAACAACCCCTGCTCGCCATCGCCGCTCTACAACAAGGTCTCATCGTCACCGATAACAAGACAAAACGACGCGGCAACATCTACTACGACATGGGAAAAATCTGGGGCGACGACTTCAACGACCACGACGAAGCTGGCATCTACTACGAAGGCGCTCTCAACAACGGCGCTTCAAACGTCGATCTCATCGAACGAAGCCTCGAAATCTACAAGCGAAACGGTCGATACCGCGAAGCGCTCGAACTCGCCGATACGCTCACCAAAACGACCACCAATCCCGCCATCCTGGCAAGCCTCTGGTGCACCAAGGGCGAACTATCCGAAAAGATTTCTCCCGAACAAGCCACCGAAGCCTACGATATGGCGCTCTCCTACGCCCCAGGCATCGCTCGCGCTTTCGACGGCCTCGAACGAATGCTCATCGCTCGCGGCGAATTCGCACAACTCGCAGATCTACTCAACGGGCGACTCGAAGGCGAACACAACAAATCACAAGAATGCGCCATCCTGCTCAAACTCGCCGACCTCTACGCCAACCAACTCGGCGAAACTCAAAAGGCCACCGACATCCTATACAGACTACTCGACGCCATGCCCTCCGCCGACGTCGTCTCGCGACTCCTCGCTCTCCCACAAACCGACGACGACAAAAAACGCGCGCTCTACGAAAAAGCCATCATCTACTGCGACGGCTGCTACCCCTACGCTCTCGACCTCGCACAACAACACCTCGCCGCCGGACGCGAACTCCAAGCATGGGCCATCATGTCGCCTCTGCGCACACTCCTACAACTCGACGCGCAAACAAAAGAAACCCTCAACGACCTCAAAAACAAATTCGAAAAAGCCGAGGCCGTCCCACTCGATTCCATCGCAAAGGCCCTTCCCATCCTCTCCGACGAGCAATTCGCCATCCTCGACGCACTCAAATCACTCGCCGAACACGTCAACTTCGGCGCCTCAAACATCGAACAAATCACACAAGGCGCCTCAGAAGTCTCCGAAAACACGCCAAACGGCAAAATCTTCGCTCAAATGCGCGCCGGCATGGGCCTCGATAACATCGTCCTATACCGCGCCAGCGAACTCCCCGAAGCCATCGTCATCGTACTCGGAAACCCAATCGTCGTCTGCATGCGCACCGAAATCTTCCAAAAAGCCGCCGGCAACGAACTACAATTCTGGCTCGCAAAAGCCATCGCCATGGCACACCCCGACATGCGCTTCATCGCCGCCACGCCACAAAACATCCGACGGCTACTCCCCAACGCACTACTCGCCGCCACCGGCATCGGCAACGCCACCGGCGAAACCGCCGATCTCGCTCAAAAAATCAAATCATCCCTCTCACCCGACGTCCTCAAAGACATCCACAGCCAACTCACACTCTACCCCGACGACCAGCTCATCGCTTGCGCCAACGCGTTCACACGAGATCTCCTCGACTCCACCGACCTCATCGGCGCATACATCGTCGCCGACATGCGCACCGTCTGGCGCGCCGAGTCGCGAATCGACGAAAACATCACCGAACAACGAAACGTCAAAACCATCGACGACATCGCAAAAGCTCTCGACGCCTCACCCATACTCCGCAAAATACTCGCTTTTTACGTCTCCGATGCGTTCACAGAACAGCTCAACAGCTAGTCCGTCGAATTAAATTCTCATAACTCAATGATTCATCGAAGGAGATTCTCACACGAGAGTCTCCTTTTTTTGCGCTTTTTTCTTTTTTTTCCGTCTTTTTTGCCGCTTTCTTCTCGCTTTCTTACCGCTTTTCTATCTCTCCTTTTTCTTTCTTTTTTGGGACGCGGGCTATTTCGCTGCGCTCAATACGCCCTCTTGGCGCGGCTATTTCGCTACGCTCAATACGCCCTCTTGGCGCGGCTATTTCGCTGCGCTCAATACGCCCACTTAGCGCGGCTATTTCGCTGCGCTCAATACGCCGCGCTCTGGGCGTGCTATTGCTGCGCAATACGCACGCCTGGCGCGCTATGTTCTCGTTTCACTGCGAGCATACGCGCGCCTACGGCCAGCTGTCGTCAATTCCCAATTCTTGACACTTCGTCTACGTGTGGTACATGTAGCCCATTTTTGGCGCATCCGAGCGAGTTTCCGCTTCGCACCGCGTATTCATTCACTTTCATCGACGACCAAGCGCGTCGCAAACAACAGAAGTTCCCATGAAAAAAGAATTCTTCAACTGGTTCAGCCCGTCGCTGGGCAAAGACATGCCTCTCAACGTCTACGGTCACGCCGGGAAACCCGTCATCGTCTTCCCTTCCTCGGGCGGTAGCTACTACGAATACGAAGATTTCGGCATGGTCGGATGCATCGCCGATGATATCGAAGCCGGCAAAGTCATGCTCTTTACCATCGGGTCTGTCGACAACGAATCGTGGATGAACAAATCGATCTCACCTGCCGACCGCGCCCACCGACACAACGCCTACGACGCATACGTCGTCAACGAAGTCGTCCCATTCATCCACAATATGGCTGGGCGCGGCGACATTCTCACCACAGGTTGTAGCCTAGGCGCCTACCATGCCATGAACTTCTACCTCCGACATCCCGACATCTGCAACGCCGTCATCGCACTGAGCGGTTGCTATCAACTCACCTACTTCGTCGGCGATTACGTCGACGACAACGTCTATTTCAATTCCCCCCTCCTCTACCTCCCCAATTGCAACGATCCTTGGTTCATCGATAAATACCGACAAGGCCAAATCATCGCTTGCTGCGGTCAAGGCGCTTGGGAAGACGAAATGATCCACGATACACACGCCCTCGACGACATCTTCCGGCAAAAGCAAATCCCCGCTTGGTGCGATTTTTGGGGGCACGACGTCAACCACGATTGGAATTGGTGGCGCGTACAAATGCCCTATTTCCTCAGCTTCATTGCATAATCCCTAGCCCTTCTGCCAATACGACGCCTTGAACACATTTTCCACAAGGGCGCGTTCTATTCGAGCGACGTGCCCAACCGATTTGTCGGAATAATATCGCCGTGCTATCCTTTGATCGAAGTATCATTAGTTCGATCCTCTTCGACGTTTTCTCTGTTTTTTATCGATGTGACATCATGCAACGACCAAAGCTATTCAATTCATTCATCACGACGTCGTTTCTCATCGCCATCCTTGGCGTTTACAGCTTGGCAACGCCTACCGACGCATACGCCGATACGACTTCTAACGACGGCAAACAACTCCAAGACGCGTGTTTTACGCTCAACTCCGACCCGACTTGGAAAGAGCTCTTCATCAACTATTCCAACGCCTATTCCGAAAAAGACTACAAAAAAGCGCTCGCCTATACCGATGCTCTCAAAAGAATCTGCGCGCAATCGCCAAATCTCAACTACGCTATCGCCATGACCTATAAGCAAATGGGCGACCTCGATAACGCAAAACACTACATCGAAATCGCCACCGACAATTTGCTCGCTTTCTCGGCGTCGCCCAAAACGGCGCGAACGATTTGGTATGCTCGCTACGATCTCGAAAACGGCGATCAATTCATCGAAAAAGACACTTTCGATGACGCCATGCGAAACCTCACCACCGAAAACTTCGAACTCAAAGAAAACCTCACCGAAGCTTATGCCGACGCCCAAAAGCCCTATGCCGCCATTATGTGGACAGGCACTGGCATCGGCATCGCAGGCATCGGTTCGCTCATCGCTGGCACCGTCCTCGCCGTGCAAAACCCAAAAGCCAAGATCAATACTAAGCCTGTTGAGCGCAATGGAAGTGATCAAGAATATCCCATTAAAAATGGCCACGAAATCCGAGCCGGCTATGCGCTCATTGGCGTCGGTGTTGCCGCCACTGTAGCAGGCGCTGTCATGGCAGGCATTGCCGGCTACCAATATAAACGCGCCATCGACGCCGAGCGCGATAGCACGATTTCCGTCACAGTCAGCCCACAATCCGTCCAACTCGGCGTTTCGTTCTAATCATCCATGGCCCGAATACTCAATTTCACGGCGGGTCCGGCGCATTTGCCCGAATCCGTCATTCAAATCTGCCAACAAGCCCTATGGGATGTCGGCAACGGCATCGGCATCGCCGAAATCAGCCATCGATCGGCCTTCTTCGACGATCTCATGACCGATCTCGAAGCCCAATTCCGCCGCGTGGGCGCCGTCCCCGATTCGCACGCCGTCCTATTCTTGCAAGGCGGCGCAACGCTCCAATTTTGCACAATTCCAGCGACTTTCACGCGCCCCGGTGGCCACATCGATTGCATCCACACTGGCTACTGGACTCGCAATGCCATGCGCGACGCTGATTTCTATACGAGGATACACTACGCCTACGACGGCGCAAAAAACGGCTTCCAACACATCCCCGACGACGACGAAATCGCCTACAGCTCTGCCCCAGACTACGTCTATTATTGCGCCAATAACAGCTTCTTGGGCACCGAATTCAAGCGCGCTCCGCGTTGCCCCTACCCGCTCATCGCCGATATGAGCAGCAACATTTTTAGCCGTCCCATCGACGTCGCCGCACATAGCCTCATCTTCGCCTCGGCACAAAAAAACCTAGGCATTGCCGGTTGTTGCGTCGTCATCGTCGATCGCGCTTTCCTCGACGAACGCCAATCTACGGCGCGCCCATCGATGTTCGACTACAAACGACTCGTTCAAGCCCGCTCGATGCTCAACACACCACCGACATTCGCCCTCTTCGTCATGAAACAAATGCTCGATTGGATCGAATCACATGGCGGTCTCAAATCGATGGCCGCTCGAAACGCTCAAAAAGCACAAATCATCCGCGACGCCATCGACGCCACCAACGGCTTCTTCAAACACGTCGGCGATGAAAATTCTCGTTCATCGATGAATATTTCATTCTATTCACCAAATCCCGAACTCGATGCACGTTTCGTCGCGCAAGCCGAATCCAATCAAATGATCGGCCTGCGCGGCCACCGCGAAACGGGCGGCTTGCGCGCTTCCATCTTCAACGCGTTCCCCATCGAAGGTTGCCGCACGCTCGCCCAATTCATCACCGATTTCGCACAAAAAAACGGATAAAAGTGCATCGCCGCCACTACGCATCTACGCTCTACGAAAGCGGCAACACACCGCTACCCCTCATCGATATGCCCAAATGCGCATACGCTCGTGGCGTCGCAATGCGACCGCGCGGCGTGCGCTGAATAAACCCTTGCTGGATCAAATACGGCTCATAGACGTCTTCGAGCGTCTTCGCATCTTCACCCGTCGCCGCCGACAACGTATTCGCCCCGACGGGTCCGCCGTCGAATTTCTCGATTATCGTCCGCAGTATCCGATGATCCATCCGATCGAAACCGAGCGCATCGATCCCCAAAAGCTCTAAACTCTTCTCGGCCAATTCCCGCGTCACGACTTTGAGCTCATAAACGCTCGCAAAATCTCGCAACCGCGACAAAAGCCGATTCGCAATTCGCGGCGTGCCCCGGCTACGCCGCCCAATTTCTGCCACAGCATCGGGTGCTATCTCGATCTTGAGCAAACGCGCCGATCGCGCGACGATCTGTTCCAAATCGCTTGGCGCATAATAATCGAGTCGTGCAATATGCCCAAATCGATCGCGCAATGGATTTGTCAATAGATCGGGGCGCGTCGTCGCACCGATCAGCGTAAACGGCGGCAATTCCAATTTGATGCTACGCGCATGAGGTCCTTCGCCAATGATGACGTCGAATGCAAAATCTTCCATCGCCGGATACAAGTTTTCTTCGATAACCGGATTCAATCGGTGAATTTCGTCGATAAACAACACATCGCGCGGTTCGAGCGATGTGAGCAAACCAGCCAAATCGCCCTTCTTCTCGATCGCAGGCCCCGACGTCGATTTCATCGACACGCCGAGCTCATTTGCACATATCTGAGCCAACGTCGTCTTGCCGAGCCCAGGCGGGCCGCAAAGCAATAAATGGCAAAGTGCATCTTGGCGCAACTTCGCCGCTTTCGTAAACACCCTGATATTTTCGACTTCCGCCTTTTGCCCGACGTACTCTTCAAAGCACTGCGGTCGCAACGATTCGCACAAGCGCCCCTCCGAAGCACTCACCACCCCTGGGTGCAACGTCTCATTTTCGCGCTTCGACACTTCATAAACCGATACATCGTCGAGCGGTTGCACGCCCTTTTTGCGCTGCCGCGCCGGATGCTTCGAATCTTGATCAAATGCCATCTTCGTTCCCTATCTCCATCTCACCGCACTATCCGCGATGCCTCAAGCACCATACGATTTCGGCCTGCACATCCATCTGCTCGCCCGACGCATCCAATTCGCCGATCACTCGATCGATCTCCGCCTCTGCAAATCCTAGATTCGCCAAAGCCGAACGCGTATCGAGGTGACTCGATTTCGACACAGCCCCCCGACCATGTTCGGGCATGAGTTCGCCAAAATGACACGTTCTCAAAAACGATTCCAGCTCCAATATCACGCGAGCCGCCACTTTCGGCCCAATCCCCGACACGCGCTTGAGCGTCGCCGTGTCGCCCGTCAATACCGCATTCTGCAACTCTCCCGGCGTCAACGTGTCGAGTATCGAAAGCGCCAACTTCGCACCGACGCCGTTGACCGTCACCAAACGCGTAAACAACGTCCGCTCATCGGCCGTCCGAAACCCATAGAGCTCGATCGCATCTTCGCGCACTTGCGTATAGACGTGCAACTCCGCTTGCGCCCCGACCTCCAACGACGATACCTCCGACAACGCCATCAATATGCGATACCCAACGCCGCTCTGCCCCGCCTCGACGACGACCTCGCGACCATCGCCTCCGCCCACAAACAATACCGTTCCCTTTATATACCCTATCATACGAATTTCTCTACTATCGCCGACTATCGCACCCCTCGGCGTGAACCCAATCATCTACAAATCTGCGCTTAAGCCATTGGCACGACGTCGCAACCAAACCGCGAGTTGCACTCCGCATTCCAAGACTTATCATACACAAAATACAACACGACCGTGGCAAATAGATAAGAGTTTTTCGTGAACTTTTATCGTTTCTCCTACACTTGTACTCAAAGTATTCAACGTGCGTTCTTCTACGCATCGTTCCTCCCCCCCCCAAACGCCATTTCGCCATGTTTTTTCCTCGCTTTTCGCTAAGCGTTTGCTAAAATGACGATGATTTGGCATCACGTACAAGTGCAACGACAAGTAATCTCGACAACTGAATCTACAGTCACATCCCCCATGACCTCGACAAGAAGGAGGCCTACAATGGCAGATGAACGTGAAGACAAGTTCGACGGAATGAGTAAAGCAGAGACTGGCACGACTCCCCCAACGGGCGATAGTGCATCAAAAAGAGGCAAAATCGACAAAGAACTAGATGATTCTGTCTTCGAGAAGTGCGCTTCTACGTGGACTATAGAGGCCATCGAGCGAGGATTGACATTAATGTCGGATCCGATATCGCGAGCATTTTTTCACGACCGCCCCGATCTCGTCGAATATCTCATTCGCAACGTGCTTGACGACGACTCAATCGAACTCGTAGACATGAGACAACAAGTGGTTGTCACCAATCCAAGCGGTCATTCAGCGCAATTCGACATCTTTGCGCGCGATTCAACAGGCAAAATCTACAACGATGAATTCCAAAATCGAAACGAAAAAGCGATCATTCAACGCGCGTTCTTCTACGCATCGACGCTGTTCTTAAACGAGTTCAAAGCAGGCGTTGAATACGAAAACAGCCCAAAAGTCTGCGTCATCTTTTTAGTCGAAAACGGCAAAGGATGCGGCGGCAAACTCATCAAACAAATCAAACCAAATCAAGACGATGTCGGCGACAATTGGCCAGCTGAGGAGGAGTTTGCGATTTTGCATAAAACATCCAACGTATAAGGTAAACGAAAGGCATTCGAGCAATAATCATCGCTCGAATGCCAAAAAGCGCGTTCCTTTTACGCCGATTATTTTTTGTGACAATCAATATTTATGCAACGGTGCAACGCCCCTCTGCACACACTCTCCCCTCGACGCATTCTTCATCGGCGCGACATTTCGTCGAGCAAACGCCCTTTGTCGCGTCGCAAAACTGCTCGCACTCGTCATCTCCGTTGCAATTTTGTCCCCGATCACTCGCCGTTTCATACCCATCCCACATGCCATTGCCATTCGCATCGACTAAGCATGCCCCATCGCGACAACCGTTATCGCAATGCTCCGATCGCATCAAACCATCGCCAACACATAGCATCACGAACTCGCCATCGCACGACTTCTGACCTTCTTTGCAAGTGCGACATTTATCGCCATTGCAACCAAATTCGCACGTTTTCGTCGTCTGCCATGCATCGTCGGTGCAAATCATTTCTGCGCCGTTGTCGCACTTTTGCGCATTGGGCGTGCAACCGCGGCATTGCCTATCGTCGAGGCATCCCCTTGCGCACTCTTCATTCTTTACCCAAGCATTATCGTCACATCCGTATCGAATGCCATCTTTGCAAAGCGATGCATCGCTTTGACACACCGTACACTGCCCGCTTGCGCATCCTTTCTCGCAAGTCTGTGCCAATTGCCACTTTCCACTCAAGCACATATACTCGGCGTCTTCGCGGCATTCGCGCGTACCTTCATCGCACGCTTTGCACTCTGCATCATTGCAACCATACGGACAATCGGCAACTTTCTCCCATGCATCGTTTTTGCAAACAAATTCGGCATTCTCGTCGCATTTTTGAGCCCCAGTGGCACAAACTCGGTACAAACCACACGTGTTGCCATCGCACCCACTCGGGCAGTCTTTGTACTTCTTCCACGCATCATCGACACACGTATATATTGCGCCATCGCGGCATTCTACAGCCCCATTCTTACACGGTACGCAAGATCCGTCGACACATGCAATAGCGCACAACACAGGCGTTTCGCGATCGCTCAAACGCAACGTCGTGTCGTTGATGCACATCGCCATATCATCTTCTTTATCGCTACACCCGACGAGCACACCTCCCAATACGGCAATGCACAACGCTAGCCTATTCATCTGTCTCATACAGTCTCTTTTCATCGTCCTCTCCTGTTCTGTTCTCCAATCACCAATATCCGCGCGCCTACGGCTCACAAACAAAGCTAATACCCAATTTATCCATATTTTTCTTAAACACCAGATTCTGAATCGTCTTACAATAATTCTCTTTCGATATGCCACTCTCTTTGAAAAAATCATACAAAGAGGAAGTATTTTGAACATCCCATTTCTCTAAACTTTGGTTAAACATCTTAGCCCCATAGAACATTTTGTCAATCGCCCTCACACTCGACACATCCCAGCCCGATATATCGCAATTAAACGACGTCGCTCCGCTAAACATTTCCGACATATTCCATACATTATGCGTTTTCCAATTCGACAAATTCTGATTGAACTTCGTCGCACCATTAAACATCGACGACATATTGACGACGCTATGCGTATCCCATTTCGATACATCGCCGTTAAACGACGTCGCACCATTAAACATCGACAACATGTTGGTGACGCTATGCGTTTTCCAATTCGACAAATTCTGATCGAACTTCGTCGCACCATTAAACATCGACGACATGTTCATTACCCAGCTCACATCCCAGCCCGATATATCGCCGTTAAACGACGTCGCATCTCTAAACATCGACGACATGTCGATGACGCTATGCGTATCCCATTTCGATAAATTCTGATCAAACTTCGTCGCACCATTAAACATCGACGACATGTTCGTTACTCGGCTCACATCCCAGCCCGATATATCACTGTTAAACGACGTCGCACCATTAAACATCGACGACATCACTACGACGTTTCCAACATCCCATAACGACACGTCGACATCCGATTTCATACTCAAAAATGCGCCATACATCTCACGAACATTCGACGTATCCCAATGCACGATGCTCGTTTTCAAATCTGATTTTTCAAATATGCGATCAAACGACAAAGCATGGCTCACATCCCAGTGATCGATTGGCCCCGAAACGAGTGCAGAATCAAAATATCTATCCATGTATTCCAATGATTCTGCATTTGGAACGTCGTTCAATGGCATCTTGATGGGGGTTTTGCATTGCGAAAACACAGCACGTCCCATCTTCACTGGCCCAAACGAGGCGATTTCTTTCAACTTGTTTGAACAGCTCGATTGACTACAATTCGCATTATTATTTATACCAATCGCAAGACCATCGCACATCGTCCACCCATCGATAATCCCCGTTATTCTCACTCGATATTGCCCAGCCTCGGCATATTCGTGTTTGAGCTCATTGGGGCACGATGTGTGCGCTTCGGGAGCTGTGCCATCGCCCCACTCGATTCGAAAATCGCACGCTCGAAGATATTGAACAGGGAAATCGACGATGCGGTCTGTTTCGCCAACTTCCCAAACGGTCTCGAAAGCCTCGGGCGAGCATCGGCCATCGCTGCGGCACAAATAACCGTCGATGCATTGGGCATCGCTCGTGCACTTCGTCGAGCAAACATAACCTATCGCACTATCGCAAAACTGCTCGCAGTCGGCATACTTGCGACACGGCGTGCCTTGATCGGTAGCCGTCTCGAATTCATCGCGCAAACCGTTGTGATTCGCATCGCCCGAGCAATGGTCCCCACCACAGCCCATTTCGCAGTCGCGTATTTTCACCCACGCATTGCCATCGCATCGATACTCGCCATTCGACTCGCACTTTGCCGCGCCCTCGGCGCATACGCGGCACGCGCCACCTAAGCAGCCTGCATCACACGCGCTCGTCTCTTGCCACGCATCGTTTGTACACGTCCAAACAGCATCTGACTCGCATTTTACCGCGCCATCTTGACATACTCGACACGATGCCGAACCACATCCCAACGAGCACGTCTGCGCAATCGTCCATGCGCCAGCACGACATTCGAGTTCGGCATCGTAGGCACATTTGCGTTCGCCCTCGCGGCAAGATCGACACACATCGCCATCGCACCCATCGGCACACTGTGCCAACTCGACCCATTCGCCTTCGCGACACGTATACGCCGCCCCCTGCTCGCACTTCTTCGCACCATCGACGCACGCGCTCTTGCACGTAAACCCAGCACACCCTTGATCGCACTTTTCTCGCTCGAGCCACACGCCATCGCGACACGTATACGCCGCCCCCTGCTCGCACTTCATCGCACCATCGGCACATACCCGACACGCGCCCTCAAAACATCCCGCCGCGCAAGGTACCACCACATCGCTACCACACACCTTCAGCGTCGACTCATCGATACACGTATTCTCGCAGCCAACCTCCTCCGAGCACGCCGCAACCGCGACACCTAAACACGCCAAACAAAACACCTGTGCTAACGACACCCTACTCATAAGCCATTCTCCTCGTCCCTTTGCGACAAAATGCGATAAACACACACGCCAATCATCGAAGGCAGCCAAATAACTAAAAACAGTTGCCTCCAAGCTATATGAAGACTCAAACGACATCCTATCACATCGCTCCCTCTAACGCAACAATCGCAATCGATCCGTTATCGGGTACGATGCAAATGCAACACCTACGAATTCCACTAGACAAAGTTACCGACAATTATAATATTTCCCCCGCCACAAGTATGTGCACTGATTATATCTCGACATATAATATCCATAATTACAAGATAAATCCACACATTTGTTCGATGTCGTGCAAACAGTCTTATAAACGCAATCATTGGAACAATCGGAATCTGTCAAACATTGCACACATTCCCCCATATATTTATTGCAAAAACGATTTCCGCCCTCCCTGCAAGAAAAGCCATGCTTACCGCAATTATCATTCGTATTCTCTTCACAACCAGTGAATATTTGATTTGCATACACAGCGTGATATCCATCAGAACATTCGAAGGTGCACATTCCTCTTTCGCACTTCCCTATTGCATTTGCGACCACACAGTGTTCATCTGAAATGCATTGCTTGCATCCATCTATTCCATGACAAAATGGTCGTTCTCCTTGGCAAATACGGTCATTATCTTTTGTACTGGCGTTTTCGGAATGGCAAACACATACGTGTTCCAAACACTTATTTGTAGCTCCAGAGCATTCAGAATCCGTATCACATTTAGTATACAAACACATTCCACTATTGTCTAACAAATAACCTTCTGGCTTACACTCTGTCGCAACACAGATGTCTTCTATACATACTCCATTTTTCCATCCTTTAACATAATGCGCACAATCATAACCAATGACGCCACAATTCTCGGTGTCTCCTGTTTGTTCACACTTCGTTTTGTTTGATGATGGATAAAATCCATCTATGCACGTCTTCACCTTACACTCACCTCGTTCACATGCGTACTCTTTTACATTACTATTACTAATTTTACTATCGCTACATTTTTTATCGCAATTGCCACAATGGTTGACGTCTGTATTTAAGTTCACGCCACAAGTCTTGTTACTTTTATCACATATTGCGTACGGCGCTTCACATATCAATTCATTTGTTTTGCATTCTTTTACATGATTCAACACCATGTTATATTCGCAACCATTAATCAAATCACCATCACTATCGCAAAATCCATCAACGCAATGAAATGATTTGGTTGAATAATCATATTGAGCAACATGAACAGAACTCATATTGAACTCACATCCATTCCCTACTTTTCCATCCACGTCGGCATAATCATTTTGACATATCATGTTATTACCATGACACTTTAGAATATGATTCGCCTTAAAATCTATACAAACGCCAGCACATTCCTCCATTCCTCCCTTGCACTTTGTACATATTCCATTTTCGCAAAACGCTTCACCTCCACATGTATTACCGCAAACGCCACAATTGGCGTTATCGAAGAGCAAATCGACCAATTCGCCATTGCACGATGCTTGTACGCAGACATTCCTATAGCGTGTGGCATCCGAATTCTCTTGTGTCGGGGTGACGACATACGCCTCTCGATAATTGTAGTTTTTCGGACAAGCTCTGTAATTAAATGCGTGGATAAACGCCTCGTTGGATTCATCTTTGTACAAACGACACAATGCCTTGGCTGCCTCGTCTTCTGCATCTGCACAATCTGTTCGCACTCCATCGACGACGATTCTGTGCCCGATCTTCTTGCACAACAATCGCGTCGCCTCTCCTTTTCCTCCGGCGGGAGCGCTTGCGCTAGTTTGATCGTTTCCATTTTTTTCACAAACGGGAGGCAATCCTTCGACACCGCTCCACAATGCACAATACGTTTCGACGATAAAGCCCTGTTTTTCGTTCTGTGGTTGTGCCATGGGCGCTTGCGTTCCAGTTCGATCGGCATCGTCGTTCGATGCGTTGCCGTCTTCTGCCTTTTTATCGCGAATATACGAATAATCGTTGAAGCGCAGCACGATCAAATCCCGAAGGCTGGCTGGTTCGCATGTCTCGAGTTGGCCATTGTTTTCGATTGGAGTGCATCGGAGCCAATTTTCGGCAAGCGATTCAGGAAGCGAGCAGGAACCATCGTACGATATTCGCGCTTGCTGAGCGACCGTCGACTTTCCCGTTTCTCTATTCGTCTCGATGTCGAAATTCTGCATCAAACCATCGTAAATACTCGAATCCCAATACCAATCGTCGCAAGACGTCGTGTCCAAGGCCAAACCACACGCCACGAATACACAAAAGCCAGTCTGTAAATGCATCCCGCGCCACGCGCGTCTTTCTCTACGCAAACGCATCTCTACTCCTTTCCACAGCGAGCACATGCTCACACCAATGTTATCCTGATTGTCGACACCACAACGACTTGTGCCTCGATCGGCGCAATTTTTGGGCAACAAAGCGACACACAAGTACAAAATATCAAAATAGAGCATAACAGATCCCTACACAACTGCAACCCGATGGAACTACTGCGACATGACCTCTCCCCCTGCTCTCCATAAATGGCGTGGGAGAATTTGACCTCTCCCCCGGCCTGTCGGCCACCCCCTCTCCATAAATGGCGCGGGGAAATGGACATCTGCCGGCGCCAGAACACAGCCCGGGGTAAGCGTAGCGCTACCCCGGGAAGGCGGCGTATTGCCCAACGGGCAATAGC
>SFMP01000070.1 GCA_004554395.1 Myxococcales bacterium
AATCTTATATTGTTTATTCGGTGCGCCTCCATTCTTGTGCTTGCGAGCATCGATCACAAACGATCCCTTATACGACTGCATCGAAAATGCCGATGCAATCACAACTCCAAGGTTCGAAATGTCGGGACAAAGATCACCACTTACGAGGTTGATACCTAACTCTATATTCTCTCTATTCCCTGCACTGCAAGATGTAGGTCCTTCAGTTGCACTCGAACAGGAATATGTGTCGGTAAGCTTGTCAGTTGTCGTATTGACCGACCACTGAAAGCGAATGCGTCCCGGTGCTGTTCCTGCAAAAGTATACGCCGAATACATGATATCGGGTAGTTTATCGCCATTGATCGATCCGATGGTGAAAGCCTTGCCAATATTGCCCAATCCATTGATTGGATCATCTGCCGTCGTTTGAGTAGGCAAGCTGAATTTGGGCGAATCGCCATAGGGATAACCACCAAAATCGCCAAGAGTTCGCGGTTTGAGTGCTTGCGACTGCGTCGCCAGATCGTCGGGCGACGCCGCCGCTCGACACATCGAATCTTGACAATCCGAGTTTTCACCACAACCCGCTACGGTCAAAGCTACGAAACACAATGCAAATAGTGATCTCTTCATTTCCATCTCCACTTCTCAAATCGCCGCAACGGGAGTGGCAAGCGACGAAAACGCTCCCTGTATACCGCACAACAAATGCGACCCTATAGAATAGCACATCATCTTCCAATTTCGAGTGGCAAAATCGCTCAATCGAAAATAACCGCACTCCCACACGCAAACTATATTCCATCATAGCATGTTTTATGCCTTGATTTTCCGCGTCGGTTTCGATTGCACCAAAAATTTTGGGTTATCGAATCGACTGTGCTATAGAAGCCGGCTAATGGCATTCGCTTATGTATTTTGTTGCGTTTCGCCATCGGATTTTACCGAGATGACCTGTTTGAGCTGCTATGGATGAGCTAAATCAAGAAAACTCAAAATCCCCTTCCTGCGCAGAGAATCCATGCGCTAGCGGTGACGACAAATGCGCTAAAGTCGGCGATGCGCTTTCGGAACGGCGCAAAGCCCCATCTTTCGGCATCTATCGAAAGGCCAATCGCTCATCGCTCCACGGTGCTGTTTCTGCTAGCCCGCTCATGAAATCGACATCAAAACAAGAAGACGGCGCCAAACAAACTCAACCGACGCTATCGCCTATTCAATCCGACGACGTCATCACGTCGATGCAACAATCGCTCACGCCCGAACAAATCGGCGAAGCCGCGTCTTCGGCACAACCATCGGTCGACGGGCAACCATCGACGCAAGAGGCGCAAGCCAATGGCGTAGCGCCCCAACCTGCGGGCGGATCGGGGGCTTTTGCACAACCCCGAACCGGATCGGGCGCATTCGCTCAGCCCAGTGGTGGTTCTGGCGCGTTCGCACAACCTGCGATGAGCATTTCGCGCCCTGGCACGTCGCTTTCGACGAATTTGACCGATGTCATATCGATCGAATCGCTCGGCATCGAAGCGAGCAAAGATATCGCCCCGCTATATCGCGTCGGCGATGAAATCGGACGCGGCGGCTGCGCCGTCGTCCACGAAGCATGGCGCATCAGCGACGATCTACACGTCGTTCTCAAACTGCTCCATTCCAATATTCCCATGGGCGAAGAAGAAGCTCGCGTCGCCATCAAGCGGTTTATTCGCGAGGCGGAAGTCATTTCGTCGCTACACGAAGATCACATCGTCAAATGCGTCGACTATGGCTGGTATTTCGGCACACCGTGCATGGTCTTGGAATTCGTCGACGGGCTCCCGCTCGACCAGTTCATCGCAAAAATGGGCTGTTTATCACTAGCCCATGCGACGGGTATCATCGAACAACTCCTCAAAGCCCTCGAAGAAACGCATTCTAAAGACGTCATCCACCGCGACATCAAACCGAGCAATATCATGGTGTTCGACACACCACCGCCCTACGAAATTCGCGTCCTCGATTTCGGCATTGCCTCGGTCTACGACAATCTCCAACAGAGCCAAACCCTGCTCACGCAGCAAGGGAGCGTGCGCGGTACGCCATCTTATATGGCACCCGAACTCTTTACGGGCGAATCCAAGGCGAGTCGCGAAGCCGACCTCTATGCCGCTGGGCTCGTCTATTACGAAATGTTGACGGGCGAAATCGCTTTCAACGGCGAAAACTTCATGCGCATCGCCTATAAACAAGTCAATACGCCGCTCGAAATCCCCGGTTTCGTTCCGCCTGGCATCGCACACATCATCGGTAAAATGTGCGCCAAAGATGCCGCGGACCGCTACCATAGCGCCAGCGAAGCTCTCGCCGATATCCGCGCAAACATCGACAAAGCACTCGCCGAAGAAGAATCGTGTATAAAGACTTGGGCAAAGAGCAATAAAAAGAATAAAGACGACAAGAAATCGAAGCAAAATAGCGCAAGTGGCATCGTCACGCATAGTGGGCTCGGAAAACCGCAACGATCAGTCTTGATCGGGCTCATCGCCGGCGGCATCGTCTTTTCGCTCATCATGGTCGTCATGCTCGTCCTCAAGCCCAATAGCAATCCAACCACGGCAAATGTGCCCAATGACCAAGCTAAAGTCTTGGGCACGATCGGATCGGCCAATGCCCAAGAAACCATCGCCAATGGTCAAGATAACCCCGACGATGGCAAGGCAAACGACGCACAAAATGCCGGCTCCGATACGAATGCCGGCACCGAACCCAATACCGGCTCTGAATCCAATGCCGATGTCGAACCCACACCGAATACTGGGTTAGAAGCCTACGACGCCAAAGATGCCAATGTGAACGTTTTGCCAATCGAACACGAACCGACTCCCCCCGCCCCCGTCGAAACAGATAATCCAGACGACGATGACGACGATGACGACGATGAATCGGCGAATGGCGACGACAAAGGACAAGCTCAGGCGCACAAAGAACCGACAAAGCCGGCCGCGAAAAAGCCAGCCGCGAAGAAACCAAATAAAACGTCGAAGCCTTCTAAAAAGGCAGACAAATCCGACAAATCGAAATCCGCCGTGCCCAAAAAAGTAAACGGCAATGGTTCGACGCCAAAAGATTTCGACTCCGATTTGCTCCCGTTCTAAACAGAGTCGTCTTGCCCTTCGTCGGTGAAACTATCGAATTGCCCAAGATGGAGCGCTAGGGCGATTCGTTGGCGGCTAAGAAATCTCGCGCTTTTCGGCATACGGCTTCGAATTCTTCGTCGTTGAGCGGCAGTTCGATCCATTCGACGCTTTTATCGGCGCGAAACCACGTGAGTTGTCGCTTGGCAAAGCGCCGCGTTTCGCGTTTGGCAAGTGCGAGCCCTTCGTCGATAGAGCATTCACCGCGCAATACCATGGCAGCTTGTCGATACCCCAATGCCTTGACCGGAAGCTGATTCGCGTCGCATCCAGCATCGAGCATAAGGCGAGTTTCTTCGATAATCCCCGATTGCCACATTTCGTCGAGCCGTTTTTCGATTTTTTCGTAGAGCAATGGGCGCGGGCGCGTGCATCCAATGGCTAGCCGATCGACGTAGTCGGTTCTGAAACCGTGGGCATCTTGTGCGGCGCTCAGCGGTTGCCCAGTCATCGTCGCATACTCGAGGCTGCGCTCGATGCGCACCCAATCGGTCGAATAAATGCGCGCCGCACCGACCGGATCGATATCGCAAAGGCGTTGATACATGGCTTCTATGCCTAGGGCATCGCGTTCGGCGCGCAATTTTGCGCGTATATCGTCGTCGCGCGAGGGGGCATCGAGCAAACCATGGACAATCGCTCGATGATATAGCCCCGTGCCCCCCGATAATATGCATGGATGATGGCGCGAAGCGATTTCTTCGATCTTGCGATGTGCATACGATGCGAAATCCGAGGCATCCATCGGCGGCCCTAGCGGAATGAGGTCTATGCCGTGAATCGCCACGCTTTGGCATTGTTCGGGCGATGGCTTATCGGTGCCTATCGCCAAATCGCGATAAACTTGCATCGAATCGACGTTGATGATTTCGGCGCCCAAGGCTTGCGCCAAGCGGACCGAAAACGCCGTCTTGCCACTCGCCGTTGGACCAACGATTTGTATAATGCGCGGTTTATTTGCCATTTCTTTGCCGTATATGAGCGATATATCGCAAAAGATCGATTTTTATGCATTCGATGCGCCAAGTCGCGGCGCACGTCGCCATGCGCGGCCATCACTATGCGATTGCGCCAAAAAGCGCAATCAGATGCAGTGCAAAAGTGAATCGTCGCATTTGCCGTTTGTTTCTTGAGAGCAAGGGGAGATTCGTGTTAGCATAGAGCGGTCTTTGTTTACGCAAATGCGACATACCTGCCACTCGTGGCAAAACATTGGAGTCCGATAATGAAAAAAATCTTATGTACGCTTAGCTTCTTAATGTTGATTTTTGGCGTATTTGCCAGCGATGCCATGGCCAAAGACATGTCGCGCCGCTTTGGCGTCGGCGTCGATTCGGCGATGAGCAGTTTTGCCGACGACGGGCGCGGCCTTTCAGTCGTCTATAACATCAACAAATTCTTTGCCATGCAGCTCATCTTGGGCGTTTCGACCTATAATGCCGACGTCGTCGATCACAACAACAAATCGAACGAAGTTTCGATTACCGAATGGAACGTCTCGATTCGCGGCATTATCCCCATCGTCTTATCGAGCGATGTGAACTTGGGAGCCATCGTCGGGTTCACCGCATCGGGGCGCGCCTCGGGTGGATTCAAAGCTTCGGCACCCGAGTTTGCCCACTATAACGATGGCTACGACTTCTCGATCGATTTGGGCATTCGCCCCGAATGGTTCGTTTCGGAACACTTCTCGATCCATACGCAAGTCGGCATTGGCATTACGATTCTCACCGAAAACGGTTCGGCACTCAGCGCTGCACTCTCGAAATCGCAAGGAACAGCGGAGTATTCGACAAAAGCGAGCGGTGCGCATGTCGATTTCTTCAAAAACGTCGACTTGTTGGGGATGGCAGGATTTACGTTCTGGTTCTAATCCCCCGTCGCCCTTGCCGCCCGCGTGCCGGGCGGGATTTGCCCCTCTCCCTAGCCCCCAGCTTTTGTCGGGTTAGGGTACGATAGACGACGCGAATTATGCATATTTTATCGAGAATCTTCGTACTTTTTAGCCTTTTGCTAACCGTTAGCCTAATTTCGTGCAATCCAGCCAAGCCCAAAGTGAAATCGCCCGTCGACGACGTCGAGGCCTATCACCGCGATCTCATCTTCGAGCGCTACGACGTCGCCGCCAAGCGCATTGCCCCCGCGAGCCGATTTGAATGGCTCAACGCCTTGCGTTCGCAAGGCATTCGATTTGCCGAAATCCAAATCCAATCGACAGAAGAATGCACCGACGAGCCCACATCATCGAGCAATACGGCCACGTCGAGCGCCCTCGACGTGGCGGACGCCAAAAGCACCGATGAACGCCAAGAACCGACGCCATGCGTCCGCATCTTCTCGATCGTCCAATGGTACTCAAACGCCGCCCCAACGCTCAAAACGTCTCACGTCACGACGACTTGGAACTACGACTACGAAACGAAAACTTGGAATATCGTCGAGCAAAATGAACGGCAATAGGGCATTGAATGTCGCTTTTTGTCGATTTGATGCGCATTCCATGCGACTAGCCCAAGAACTGCAAATGGTGCGCCCTGAAAGGGCGCAAGAATACAGCCTGGGGTGAGCGCGAAGCGCGCAACCCCAGGAAGGCGGCGTATTGGCACCGCGCCAATAGCCGCCAAAGAGCCCGTATTGAGCGAGAGCGAAATAGGGCGACCGCGGAGGCGTATGCGCGCAACGCAGTGAGCACATAGCCGGAGCCAAAGAGCCCGTATTGAGCCCAACGGGCGAAATAGGGCGATAAAAGCCCGTATTGAGCGGCGAGCGAAATAGGGCGATAAAAGCCCGTATTGAGCGGCGAGCGAAATAGGGCGACAAAACGATTTTTTGCCAGTTTGATGCAGATACAAGGAAGCTAGCCCGAGGGCTAGGGGGCGTACTACGGTACGTTCCCGACGCCAGAGGGGCGACGCTGACGCAGTAGATGCGCAAAATGGCGAAAAAGAAAGCCCGTATTGAGCGGCGAGCGAAATAGGGCGCCCCCAAAAAAGGACGAGAAAAAAGCAATTTAATCGCTTTTCAAAAGGCGTTCCATGTGTAAGATTGCGCCGCCGTTTGCGCCGTTGTCTGTTTGCCGAAAGGATGCTTGTGATGCCAAATGAGAAGAAAGTAAGCCGCCGCCAAGAGCCGAAAGCAGCTGCGACGACGCCCGAAATGAAGCCCGAAGTCGTCGAGGCGCCCGAAGTCGACGCGCTCGAGGTCGATATGCCCGAGGATTTCGACAACATGATCGACGAGGCGTTCCCCGATATCGAGGTGACCGATGCCGATTTGTTGCCCGAGAAGGCGGGGGCTGCGGCCAATGGGCAAGGGGCGCACTATGAGACGGTTTCGGTCGATGTCGATTCGCCTTCGGGGATGTTGGCGTTGCACGATGCGTTTAAGCCGAAATATTATCCGACGGCGTCGACCGACCCACTCACGATTTATTTGTCGCATATTCGAAACCACCCCATACTCGACGCCGAAAGTCAACAAAAACTCGCCGTGCGGTATAAGGAAAAAAACGACCTCGAAGCGGCGCAGATGCTCGTGTTGACGAATTTGCGGCTCGTCGTCAAGATTGCGCGCGAATACAAGCGGCGGTGGTCGAATTTGTTGGAGCTCATCCAGGAGGGCAATGTCGGGCTTTCCGAGGCGATTCAGCGATACGACCCGTTTCGGCACGTCAAATTCACGTCGTATGCGCAGTATTGGATTCGCGCGATGATTCTCAACTACCTCATGAATCACTATCAACCGATTAAGATCGGTTCGACGCGGGCGGGGCGCAAACTGTTCTATAACCTGCGCAAAGCGCGTTCACAGCTCATTCAAGACGGCTATGCCAACCCGACGCCGGCGCTCGTCGCCGAAAAACTCGGCGTCTCGGAGCAAGATGTCATCGACGTTTCGAGGCAGCTCGACCAGCCCGCGGTGAGCATCGACCAAACGGCGCCCGGACACGAAACTGTGACGATTGGCGAGCTCATCAAAGACGATTCGCAGTCGCCAGAACAAGTCGTCGAGAACGAAGATTTTTATGCCAAAGTCCACGACATTATGATGGAATTTGCGCAATCGATGACCGACCCACGCGAACTCGCCTTGTGGACGCGCCGGCTCATGGCCGACGATCCAGCGACGCTCGCCGATCTCGGCAGCGAGTTTCACGTGAGCAAAGAACGAATGCGGCAAATCGAGTCGCGGCTCAAAGAGCGGTTTAAGGACTTTATTTCGCAGCGTATTGACGGCGATATTGCGACGTTTATCGACGTTTAGCGGATTCCCGCCCTGCGGGCGGGATGCGTGCATCAACGCATTGACGGCCGTTTTGCGACGTTTAGCGACGTTTAGCGACGTTTAGCGACGTTTAGCGACGTTTACGTTTAGCCGATTCCCGCCCTGCGGGCGGGATGCGTGCGCGAAGCCTAGCTTGCGAACTGGAGCAGGACGATTTTGCAGTGCCCGTAGGTGCGTTCTTTGACGATGGAGAATGCCGCAGGTGGCGAGATGGTGTCTTTGGCGCCGAGTTCGACCGAGACGAGGGCTCGGGGGTTGAGTCGGTTTTGTTCGATGAGTGCTTGTAGGACAGTCGGCATGAGATTGTCGGCGTAGGGGGGATCGCACAAGACGAGGTCGTATTTGGCGTTGCCGAAAGCGGACCAATCGCGCGGCGATTGCCCGAGTCGAGCGCAAATGGCGCCGTCGGCGCGTAGTTGAGCGATATTGCGGTTGAGAATGGCGAGGTGAGTTCGATTCATTTCCATGAGATCGATGTGTTCGGCGCCTCGGCTCCATGCTTCGAGCCCGAGGAGCCCGGCACCGGCGAAGGGGTCGAGAACGCGGGCGCCTGCGAGCGGACCGAATTCGCTGTATAGGATCGAGAAGAGGGCTTCGCGGACGCGCACGAGGGTTGGGCGCACGCCCATGCCTTCGGGGACGCTGAGTTTGGCGCCTTTTCGGCGGCCTGCAATGATAACGGGCATGGGCTATTCACCTTCTGGGTGTGGCGGGCGTGGACCTTGATTCGCGCCGTGATTTTGGGCGACGGGCGACAAACGCCGGCTCGAGTGCGATAGACTCGGGGCATGATAGCTCGCGATTTCGTCGCCCATGGATTGGCGCGCTTTGACTTTGCGCGGCGGGCGCTCGACGATCGACGAGGGGCGATTGGGTTTGCCTTGCGATAGCTTGCGAGGTGGCGTGGGCGCCGATGCCGATGGTTGCGTCACGGGGGGTAGCGTTTGGGGTTGCACCGATGGTTTTTCGGGCGTTGCAGGCGCGGCGACAGTCGGCGTCGGGACGAGCATCGTCGGTTGAGTCGCATCGACCGGGACATTGGGCACGATGCCGACTTTTGCCTTTTTATCGCGTCGTTGTGATCGTCGAGATTGCTTTGTCGATCGTTCATGACGCGCGAGTTCATTTGCGGGCTGGTTTTGGGCTTGTGTGGCTTGCTTGTCGGATCTTTCGCCTTGTTTCGATTTGAGTGGCGTTTTGGGCGATAGATTGGCGGCGTTTTTCTTTGCTGCCTTATTGATTTCGCCCGTTCGGGTGGCGATTTTGACTTTCTTCGACGGCGACTGCGGCGCCATGGGCGATCGAAGTGGCGGCTGTGCCGCGATGCGCAAGCTCGATTTGGGCTCGTAGGCCGCCGATGGATCGGCATTGAGATAGAAATGCGCGTGTTCGATGGGGAATTCGATTTTGCCGGCCTCGACATCGGCTAAGATGTCGTCGGTCACGGGGACGTAATCGCGCGGCGTCATGCGTTGAACTTCGCCGTTATCGTAGGTAATGACGATTTCTTCGCGGATCATGTCGATATCCGACACGCGCCCGATGCCCCATCGCGTCATGACGCGTTTGCCCTTTTTGGGGAGATTGCGTTTATCGCGTGCATAATCGCAATATTCATAGCTCATGCAACAATAGAGCCGGCCGCAAACGCCGCTAATGCGCTTCGGATTCGATGCCATGCCTTGAGCACGAATTTGTCGCACGGCGATGGGATCGAATTGCCCCAAAAATCGCCCACAACAGAGCAGTTGCCCACACGAACCGAGACCGCATATAAGCCCCGTTCCATTGCGCAACCCGAGCTGGAACATTTCGACACGCATCTTGAGTTTGCTCGCCAAATACGCCACCATCTCGCGGAAATCGACGCGAACATCGGAGGCGAAATTGACCGTGACGTTTTTGTGATCGTGGCTGAGATCGGTCGAAAGCACCTTCATTTGGAGGTTTTGAGCGATGGCAAATTCCGAGGCGAGTTCGTAGGCGCGTTTTTCGAATGCCGCGTTTTCGATGTCGATGCGCTGGTCGTCGTCGTTGGCGATGCGCACGACGAACGGGAGTGCGTTGATTTCGGCGACGCGACGATAACGGCATCCGACGGTCGTTGCCATGAGCATATTGCGATGGAATCGGATGAGAACCGGTGTATTGGCAGCCAGTCGAATGCCATTTGTATTGACTTCGACGAGGCGTTGCGTGCGCGATAATCGGACTTGTATGACTTCGTAGAGATGTGCTTCGCCGTTGAATGGTTGGCGCACGACGCGCCCATCGGGGCGTTTTTTGGGCTCGGGGGCGTTGTTGGCGTTATAGCTATTCTTCGCATTGCGTCGTGCATTGAGGCTCGTTTCGACGCTACGCGGCATCGTCGTGAGCGATGCAGGCGTTCGGAACGAAGTCCGCCCGTTGCCGCCGTTGGCGTCTTGCTTTCCGCGCACGCTGCGCGGCGGGCGCCCTCCCTTGGCGATATCTTGGCGATCGCGCGAGCATGGTCTTTCAACGCGACTCTGATGATTTAAATTTCGCACAGGATTTTGGCATTGCTCCGAAGAATATTCAGAATTTTGTTCCTGTGCGCTGTCACTAGGCTTGATATCGGTCATGTTACTCTACTTCACCTGCATCGAGACAGAGCAATGCCGCGCCCAATGTGCCGGCATCGTCGTGCAGAGTCGGTTTGATGAACTGCAAATTGACGGTGGCAGTGCGCGGCGCGAGTGCCATGATTTGGTCGATGACGCGAGCTAGGAGTTCGGGGCACCCTTCGAGCACGCCGCCGCCCAAGAGCAGGGCATGCGGATTGAGGATGGCAATGGCGTTGGCGATGAGCAGGCCGAGGGCGCGCGCCGTGTCGTCCCAGAATTTGACAGCATATTCGACGCCTTGTTTACACGATTGCTCGATACATCGCGCCGTTGGGTGTTTATCTTCGCCCAGCCCTAGTGCCGCGCGCGAAACGATCCCCGTTTGGATATCGTGCATGATGCGGTATTCGATGGCTTTTCCGCCGGCATAAGCCTCGACGCACCCCATTTGCCCGCAACCGCATGGCATCGACATGAATTCAGGGAATTTGCAATGCCCGATTTCTCCGCTCACGTTATCGGCACCGAGCATGAGGCGTCGATCGACGATGAGACCGGCGCCGATCCCCGTGCCGACGTAAACGGCGAGCATACTCGGGAGCTGGCGACCGGCTCCGAAGTGGTATTCGCCCCACGCAATCGCGTTGAGATCGTTCGATATCTTAATCCGCGTATGCGGCAATAAATCGCCGATTTCTTTGCGCAATACGGCATCGAAATCGACTTCGTGCCAATTGAGATTGGGCGCATTGTGAATCGTATGTTCGTCGATGTCGATTTGCCCTGCAACTGCAATACCGACGCCGGCGACGTCTTTGCGATCGACGTCACCGGGCAAATTCTCGACGACTTGCCTCACGATGGCTGCGACGTCGGCGGGCGTTTGCGCCCCGCGTATCGAGTACTTTTGCGATGCCAATATTTTGAGCTGATGATTATCTTCTGAAACGAGCGCATATCGCGCATTCGTCCCACCTATATCGAAACCAAGATAGTACATGGTGAACTCTTACCTTAATAAATACGCCTATGCGGCGCGTTTTAACGCATCGTAGCGATCACACAAAACAAGGCGCACATTTGCGCCGCTACCATGCCGATTAAAATTTTTATTCTATACACGAGTTCGCCATATTCGCCAATAACTGAGCGACAAAAACAAACGCCGTACAAAAGTGTACGGCGTGATACAATCCTCGCAAATGAGGGCGATATCTCAGATCTCGATTAAATCAACGGGACCGGAGCGAGGTATAATGTTTTGATATTGGGTTTGTCGTCCGAGCCATAGACGCGCTGAGCGATAGTCATGAAGACGCCAAACGTCACGTCGCCATCGGTCACGAATCTCACCGTTGCCCCACTCACCATGCTCAAGCGCGATATCGCCATCTGTATGCCGTCGAATTGGACTTTTGTCCCGATGATATCGGCGCTCACTTCGGTCAATTCCGTGCCATCGTCGAGGACGACGAGCGGAACCGATCCCGCATCTGACACGCGGCGAATCGTCACCTTTGTACGCGTAATCTTGACGTCGATGGGAACGTCTTTACACGTTTCAAAGATGAACATATCGTGATCGGGCCAGCCACACGGATGGTATTTAAACGTCGAAATACCGCTATGCGTCGTGCCACCGATGAAGAGCTTTCGCGTCGTCGGGCCGAGCGTGTACATCGTTCTGTAGACGGCCGACATGGGCATCGATTCGCCAAAGAGCATCGTTATCGGTTGACCGATCTTCGAACCGTGGTCTTCGACACCGGCTGCGATCTTTTCGACGTATACGCCACCGCGCACGACGTCGTCGATTTCGGCGATCTTGTTCAAATCGTAATAGACGCCGATATCTTCGGCGACCCCGACGACCGAACCTTCTTTGGCTAAATTGCCATCGAACGGAATAAAAGACGGCGAAAGGCTTATCGATTCGCGGGCAATTTCGCTAAACGTCTTCTCGCGTTCGGGGGCATTGACATCGACGATTTCCCCGTTGCGAATTTCCTGTTCGACTTTGGGCGGGCGCGTTATCACGACGGCGACGATGATGAAGACGACGAGCGAAGCGCCCAAAACGCCGCCGGCGATGATGAGGTAGCGCATCGGTATCGATCGCAAAAACTCGGCGATCGGATTGAGTTTGTCGCCATAGAGCGATTGGACATCGCGCGCATCGATTTCGCGCGTCATGCCCTCGTGAGCGCCGGGGGGCAATGCATTGCCCACGACGAGCGCATTGGGATTGATCTGTTGCCCGAGTGCTGCGGCATCGGCTGTTCGCACTTCTTCGACGCGCGCCCCGGGCGATCCGCCCCAAGAATCCCAGTCGTCATCGCCCGTCATGCCGTTGCCCTGAGGCATCGACATCGTCGGCGGAGGCGGAACTTGCGACACTCCGTCCCAATCGCTGAGCGCAACGGTGCGTTCGTTTGCATCGTTATGCCGCACGACATCGTCTTGTCCGACGGTTTCCATGAGCGCAACCGTTTCTTTCGGTGCATCGGCCATCTGCCCCCATTGCGCATCGCTAGGCGGCTGTTGCCCCCACTGCGCTTGCCCCATCGGTTGCCCCCACTGCGCATCGCCCATCGGCTGTTGGCCCCATTGCGCTTGGTTCATGGGCTGTTGGCCCCATTGCGCTTGGTCCATCGGTTGCCCCCACTGCGCATCGCCCATCGGCTGTTGGCCCCATTGCGCTTGGTTCATGGGCTGTTGGCCCCACTGCGCTTGGTCCATCGGCTGCTGGCCCCACTGCGCTTGATCCATCGGCTGCTGACCCCATTGCGCTTGATTCATCGGCATTTGTTGGGATTGTTGCCACTGCCCATAGCCCATCTCCGATGGCACGAGCGGAACTTGGCATTGTTCGCAATAAGCTCCCCCTTGCATCGCATAGACTTGATCGTCGATCATAAAACTGTTTTGACATTGTGGACACGTCAGTAGCATAGCTGTCTATCCTTCATCGCCCGAGAAAAATAAGACGAAAATCCGACGCATCCTATATAAATTTCGCGCCGTTCTACAACTTAAAAACACCCATCTCTAGCCAACTTTCGAGACACATCAATAATCAAACCATCATTATTGGAATTTCGACTCGATTTGTGTTACCATAAGGTCGGTTTTTCGGGACCCATCAATTATGGGATCGGCTCGGCGCTCTCAAAATACGGCGCGGTGCCGGCTCGAGCAATTTTTGAGCGACGGCAAATCGTCGCTACATCGATTTGTAACATCATCTTATGTGCTATACGATGCGGCAACTGCAATCTGGTTTGAGCCGAGTCTATCGGACGCTGAAGGAGAATAATATGGTGCATGGCAACGTGAGGAAATTGGCCTTTTTAACCGCGGCAATGGGGACTCTCATCGCTTCCCAAGCGATGGCTGCCGATTTGACCGATGTTTTAGACGCCGCCGATGAAGTTTATCTCGGAAACGAACTCGTCAGCGACCCATTCGACATCTCACTGACTCCAAAATTCTCTCAACGACACGAGTGGGCAAAGCTCAAACGCGAGTACTATGAGGGATCGACAAAGCAGATGCGACTGCTCAACGAACTCGAATACAAACGCGTCGTCAACGAATTCGATATCGACCTCGAAATCGGCATGTTCCACGACCTCTCGTTCCGCATGGGCATCCCCATCATCATCTCCGACCAAGCCTCCTACAAATTCGATACGTCGAGCGATAAACCCGAATTCCAAATCGACAGAACGAATTCTTGGTTCAGCCCCGAACATACCAATCCTCTCACGCCATATCGCTTCTTCGACCTCAAAGAAGGCGAAACGCTCAAAGGGCGCGACCGTTCCGGACTCGGCGACATGACTTTCGGCATCGCATGGAGTCCCTACAACACCGAACGACACTTCATCCCCGAGCGCCCTTGGGAGGGCAATACTGGCCGCTCGACCGTCACACTCGCTTTCGACTACAAAGCCCCTACGGGGAAAATGCGAAAAATCGACAATAGCGGTGCTGGCAATGGCGCACACGAACTCATCTTCTCCGTCGCCGCATCCCATCGATTCGCCTTCGTCGATCCCTATATCCGACTCCAATACGGCTTGCCCATCGGCACCGATTCCGCCTACCCCGAATACGGCGCCAACCAAACGCGCGTCGACCCTGGTATGTGGGGACGCATCGATCTCGGTATCGAATTCATCCCATACGAAAGCATCGCCAAAGACTTCCAACGATTCGTCAAAATCGATTTGCGTGGATACTTCAAATACACGGGCGAAGGACGCGCCTATAGCGAATTGGCCGACGCCTTCGGAAAGGGAAATTGCTACCAAACCGACGGCAGCGATCCCGCGTGCGCTTGGGTCTCCAACAAATGGTCTAACGCTGGCGCCGATAACATCGCCGCCGTCGCCAATGGCACCTACACTGGCATGTACAAAGAAGACGGCCTCTTCGATTACGAAGGCTTCGGCGCCATCGGCGGTGCCCTAAACCTCACCATTCAGCCCATCCAATACATCTCGATTATCGCCGGCGTCGCCGTCGACTACGAACAAAACCACTTCATCACTTTCACAAAACTCGGAAAAGACCGACACACCTTCAATAAAACTGGCGAACTCACGGGCGAAGGCAAAAAAGACGGACTCATCACCGAAAACGCCATCGAAGAACGAAACCCCACCTACAGCAAAGCCCTCGACGCCGTCGGCTCTCGCATTAAACGCGTCGAATCCGTCAATCTCGAATGGTTCGTCGGACTCAAGTTGATGTACTAATCGCGCTCTAGCTCGTTCAAAGCGCCATCTCTGATGGCGCTTTTTTCTTATCTGGCCACTCCTGCGATCCCCCCAATTCTCATTTCCTGCGCTCTCATATTCCCCGTTCGACATCAACAATACTTCGCGAGTCTTCGTCATTCTTCGATAGCCCTCAGAATACTTCATAAACTTATGCATCAAAAAACGCTCCTCGCTCTATCGTCTATCGCCCTAGCTCTAGCCCCGTTCCAAATCTGCGCCCAAGAACGACAACCAAATAATATTCAAAAACAACCCCAACAAACGAATCATATTCAACCAGAAACCAATCAACCAGAACAATCCGCCAACGACTTAGCCGCACTCATCGCCCCCCAAGACCTCGAAGCCATGCAAAAGGCATACGACGAAGGCGCATACTCGCGCGCCATCGCCCTAGCCCAAGAAGCACTCAAAAAAGCCCCCAACGCCCACAAACTCTACGCACTCATCGGAAACGCCTACTTGCTCAATGGCGCACCCAACGACGCCATCGCATACATCCAAAAAGCCCAACAACTCGGCGCACCTCTTGCCGCAAGCACCGGCGCACTCTGCCTAGCCTACTCCTCGGTCGACGCCAAATCGTTGCCACCCAACGCCGCCATCGATGCGTGCATCGACGCCGCCAACCAAAACCCCGACAACGACGCCATTCAATTTCGAGCCGCCAATCACCTCACCAATGCAAACCGATTCGACGAAGCCACGACTTTCTACCGACGCGCACTCGAACGCGACCCCGAAAACATTTCATACCTCACCGCGCTCACGTCGAACTTGGCAAACACTGGCGACTACGAACAAGCCTACCGCCTCACCGATAAAGCCGCCCTGACCACACACGCCAAAATGCCCATTCTCTACCACAACGCCTCGATCTACGCCTACCACGCCAAACTCTACGACGAAGCCACCGCCTGGTGCAATCGCGCAAGAGACGCTTTTGGCAACGACGACGCCTACGATATCACTCAAGCCTACGTCGAATACGCACGCGGAAATTTCGACGATTCCCTCCGACTCATACAAATCCCCAACCGCCTCGACATCTTTCGCGACAACCGCGCAAACCTCATACTCGCCAAAAACCTCTTCACCGCCGGCAAACTCCAAGCCCTCCCCATCTTCATGCGACTCAAAAATTCCACCGTCGCACAAGGCGATCCGCAATTCCGCCCCATGTTTGCACTCGCTTTTGTCTCTAACCTCCTACTCGACGAAGCCACGCGCTACTGCACCAACATGCGAACCGCAAAAAATCCCGATATCCAGCTCATGGGCAACCTCATTCAATCCATCATTCCACTCTACAGCGGCCTCAAACTCACGCGCCACATCACGCCCACCCAACAAAACTGGAGCGACCTCAAAAACGCCGACCGGCAACACGCCACCGAATACTTCAAACTCGCCACCACCATCGCCGGTTCCCCGCAAAAACTCCACGCATTCATCGATTCACTCCCCGCACTCGGCTACCCAAAATCATTCGTCGACGCCTTCAAACTCGTCGAATCAAACGTCAACCCCACGCCCTAAACGCCATCTGCTACGCTCCATGCGCTGCAGATCCAAGCTCCGCAGCGCCCTTTTTACGCCGACTATTTCGCTCGCGCTCAATACGTCGGCGACTGCGGCTATTGGCTAGATGCCAATACGCCGCAGCTGCCGTGCTATGTGCTCGTTTCACTCCGCGCATACGCACGGCTCAC
>SFMP01000002.1 GCA_004554395.1 Myxococcales bacterium
CCTATAACTACTGAGACGCTTCGCGCGTTTTGCCTTGCGTACCTCGTCGCATCTGATTGCCGCGCCCGCGCATAGGCATTCTACTACCATTATCGTCGAATGTATTCATGTGGCGCATGCGCCGCGTATTGCTTTGTGATGGATCGTCGCCGTTGTCGTTTTGTTGGCGATCGGCTGTGCCATCCCAGTTGGGCGGAGCTGGTGGCGTACCAATGCCATCCCAGTTGGGCGGAGCTGGTGGCGCGCCGTTGCCATCCCAGTTGGGCGGCTCTGGCGGCGCGCCGTTGCCATCCCAGTTGGGGGGCTCTGGTGGCGTACCATTGCCATCCCAGTTGGGGGGCTCTGGCGGCGTGCCATTGCCATCCCAGTTGGGCGGCTCGAAAGCAGGTCGATCGTCGTTATCGTCGCCATTATTGCCGGCATTGCGTCGCCTTGGCGGTCCGTAGCCCGAGCGAACCCACGGCGGTGCCTCGCCGTTTTCGATTCGTCGTTGCATTTCTTCGCGTCGTTTCTGGCGCATCTCGGATCGCGGCGCCGATACGCGGAATTCGCGTTCGGTAACCTGGCCATCGGTAGCCGTTAGACCACTAAAGACCGTCGCATCGCCTTCTTCGCGAGCGGCTTTAATCGAGAGCGAAAACGGATCGGCGGGCAATTCATCGATGAGAAAATAGCCGTCTTCGTCGGTCGTCACAGTGCGATTGTCTTTGTCGAGCGTGACTGTAGCGCGAGCCAAGTTATAGCCGCTTTCTGTCGATACGACGTGGCCGCGAATGGCGCCTCCCGACGTCATGCGAATCGTCAATTCGCGAACATCGCCGTGGTGGAGTACAAATTCGGGCGTCGATGCAGTGCGCGTATCGTCGGATTTGCGAATTTCTATGCGATAAAGACCTTCGTTGAGGTCATCGAGCTCGATCGTCGAGGCGGCAAAACTGAGCCATGGCGTCGTCGACTCGTCGGTTGCCGACGAATCGGGGCGGAAATAGAAGCGATATTGCCCATCGGCGAGTGGGCTTCCGTCGCTATTGAGCGCATGAGCCAAGACGCGAGCAAATGGCTTGAGCCGTAGGGTAACCGTATCGCCGATGACAGCTCGCCGCGTCGTCGTCGTGAGCCTGTCGGCCGACGATGCTTCGACGAGGAATGGACCGCCTTTAATCGATTTGAGTACATGCGTGCCGTTGGAAAGCGAATCATCGTAGACGACTTTGTTGGTCGAAATATCGGTAATTTTGATATGCGTCGAAATCGGTTCGCGCCCCGTCACATTTTGGACGTTGAGCGTCATGCCCCATGCGCGACGCAAATTCACCGACAATTCGCGGTTCGTATTGCCACCGAGACGCAATTTATGTTGTTCGGAATAATAGCCATCGGCAGTGATATCGACGATGATTTGTGCCATATCGAGCGGAGCGAGCCTATAGGAACCATCGATCGAAGTTTGTGCACTCACCAAAGATTTGCCAGAGAGGTTAGAAACGGCGATTTGCGCGTGCGCAATCGGTTGTTTCGAAGTCGCATCGACGACTAAACCGTAGAGCGATACGCCATCGCGCAAAGGGATATCGCCCATATCGAGCGATACACCCGATTTGAGGACGATGTCGTCGAGATCGACGCTTGCGAAGCCGTCGGCAGAAATGCCAATCGTCGTAATGCCAGCATGAGCGGCATCGATCGAGAAATAGCCATTCTTATCGGCGACGACGCGTCGATATTCGTAGGGCCCAGCGCCCGAGGCATCGCGTTTATAGCGCACATCGACGGTTGCCGCGATGCCAGCTTGCCCTGCGACGACGCGCCCATGGACTTTGGCAGGCGGCCAAAGCCGCAACTTTGCATTGACGAATTGCGTGCCATCGTCGATGGCAATCTCGCGCCCCGTGTCATCTTTACCGCGCGATAAATAGCCATCGAGCGAGCCGACTATCGTATATTCACCGTCGTCTAGGACGAGTTCAAAGCGACCTGCGCTATCGCTTTTGACCGATTCGACGACTTTGCCATCGGTCGGCGAAAGCGCCGATACGGTTGCATCGGGCAAGGGCTGTTCGGTCAAGCCATTGACGATAATTCCCTTAAAGCCGCCAATTGTCGATTCGGATTCGAAGAACTCGGGTGTTTCGCGAAGAAAATATCCCGTCGCCGCCACTGCGCCGCCGATACCTAGAACCGACGCTATGATGATGCCTGTTTTGAAGCGCATGATACGAACCTTACGGGATGAGATACGCGGCGATAGATGGGGAACAACGCGCGAGAACACACGCGGCACTTATGCGTCATTATCGATGAAAAACGCAACTTATATTGTATTGGGTATTAATGCGACATGGCGCTTTTTTCGGTTGAATACCGAATGCAAATAGCCCTAAATATGTGGGTGTTAGACTTGATTGTAACCACTTTGCGCCAGATGGAGAAGGGCTTATGGGACATCATGCAATCGTCATCGCTTGTCGCGACAGTAGCGATGGGAACCGCATTCGCACGGCATTGGGCGAGGCGTCAATTCCGGTCATTTGCAAATCGGCGCCAATTTTGGCGCAAGCCGAGGCAGTGCCCAATGCGTATATCGTCGCCACGCCGCTGACGCTCGACGAAAACTGCATCGATTTGCTCACGAAATTGGCTGTGCTTCAGCCCATGTATTCGGTCATCTATGCCGATCAATGCAACGATGCACTCAACATTTTGCGCATGTATGGATGCGGTGCGGCTGCCGTTTTGGGGCGCGACGAACTCGACTTATTGCCCGCTTTGATGGATCCGGCACGAGATGTCGTCGATAACCTCGTCATGCCGCCGTTTTTCATCGACGACGACGTGTCGAATCTCAAAGAACCACCGATGAATTCGGCGCAGACGCTCCACGTCACGTTTTTGGGAGCTCAAGCGATGATGTCGTTTTCGAATGCCGTGCTCAATATCGAGGCTTCGTCGTTGATATCGTTTGCATGCAAGGCGCCGCAGAATGCTTGGGCACAAGATCAGTTGCAAAAGACGCTCGCCATGAGCACGGGCTGGGGCTACCAATCGCGCCCGACGATTACACCGGGTTCGGTGACGTTGTGCAAGAATAATGCATCGCTATCGGCGCTCGAGCCGACGGGGCAACATTTCGTCGTCTGCCATGGATTTATGTGCGACGAAGAGCGAGCATTTCTCGAACGATTGCCGCGCACAGCGCGCATCTTTATCGCTTCAAATCAGGGCTATGTCGAGCAAACGTCGGAGAATGCGACGTCGATTATCGACCCCGAGCGTTTGTGGGATATCTTTATTTCGGCGCTCTATAACGCATAATTGAGGTGCACCGCGAAAGCGCGGCGTATGCGCGCAACCGCCGTAGGCGGGAGCACATAGACGCGCCGTTGCGCGTATTGCCTGTGGCAATAGCGCAACCCCCAAAAAAGCGCGGCGTATGCGCGCAACGCAGTGAGCACATAGACGCGCCGTTGCGCGTATTGCCTGTGGCAATAGCGCAACCCCAAAAAAGCGCGGCCAACATCGAAACAAAAAAGCGGATTCGGTGTAAAAAGTTTGCGTTTGCTTGAATTCGCGTGGCCGAACTGATAGAATTTTGGCGTTGAGACAACTAGAAATATCAGGAGGCGGCATGACAATACGACCTTATACTGATTTGTATCGAAGCGAAGTGCTAGCGATAGAGCAACGATTGGGGCTCGAGGCGTGCGGTGAGTGGAGCGACGTGCACGAGGAGGCGATTAATGCGTTTCGGCGGCGGCACCAGATGGAATTGTGTTACGGGATGGATTTGGCGACTGAGCAGGCGCTGGAATCGATTGTCGTGACGGCGGAGACGCTTATGCGGCCGGTGACGCCGGTTCAGGTGGCGGAGGATGACGTGTTTATTACGCCGAATTTTCGGTGGTGCGAATTCGAGTCGACGGGCGATGGCGTGGCGGTGCCGAAGATTTATCGCGCGAATGTGCGTGCGCTGTGCCAGCAGCTCGAGATAGTGCGGCGGATTTTGGGGAATCGGCGGATAAAGATAGTGTCGGGGTGGCGTTCGGTGTGGTGGAATCAGCGGTTGGGCGGCTACGAATTTAGCGCGCACAAAGAGGGTCTGGCGGCGGATTTCACGGTCGAGGGATTGCAGCCGTCGTCGGTGCGCCGGCTCATGGAGTCGCTGATGGAACGCGGCGAGCTCTACGATGGTGGTTTGGGGAGGATGTCGCAGTTTACGCACTACGACATTGCTCAACAACACGAACGCTGGAATTAAACCACGCTCTCTCGGGATTATTTGAAAGCCTCCCCTGTCGGGGAGGCTGCCATTTTACAACACGATCGCCGGAATTAAACCACGCCCTCTCGGGATTATTTGAAAGCCTCCCCTGTCGGGGAGGCTGCCATTTTACAACACGATCGCTGAAATTAATCCGTGCTCTCTCGGGCGTATTTGAAAAGGCATAAAAAAAGCCTCCCCGGCTGGGGAGGCTTTTTTCGTCATTATCTAGCGCATCTTAGAAGAGCGAAGACAAGATGTTGTATGTCGAGCGGATGAAGTTCACGTCGTAGATGGCGCTATCCAAATCCCATTTGGCGAGGTACCAGTCATAGAGCGTTTCCATGTATTTCTGGTAGGCAGGCGTGTTGTTCTTTTCGTCGTCGTCGGTGATGTCGAGCTTCAAGAGTTCGGCGTATTTTTCTTCGACGCGAGCTTTAGCAGCGTTGGCGCGTTTGATGATCATCGCACCGCCGTTTCCGTCGATGACTTTGTTGTCGGCACTGCACCAGATCGAGTCGCCCGAGCAATCGAGTTCGTTTGCGGCATATATGGCACCCGTCGTAGGATCTTCGAACGTGACGGACTTGTAGCCCTTGGGCGGCGTGACCGTTTCGCCCGAACCGACGCGATAGATATTGAATTGATCGTAGAACGTCGAGTCGGAACCGTACATACCCGTGAGCAACATGCCGTATAGGGCGATGTAAGTCTTCTGAGTCAAGCTCGTATTGCTTTCGACGCGCATGGCGTTGGCGACGCATTGATACGAACCATTGACGTTTGCGCAGTGATTATTGCCGGAGCAGAAACCTTCGCGGTTTTTGTCGGAGCAAGGTTGTGCGGCAATCGCGTCGAGAGCAGCCGTTATGCCGGCAGGCGCATCCGTAATGACGCAAGCGAATGTGCTCCCGTCGCCCGACACGTCATCCATGACCGTACCCGTTGGGCAATTGGCATTGTCTTTGTTGGCGGCATCGAAGAGCGAAATGCAACGATCTTCGGTTTGCTCTCGGTACAGCGTCGAACAGACAACGCGCGATGCCTTATCGGAAGGAACGCAATCGTTGGAAGATGAGCACTTACCCCAAGCTGCAACCGAAGCGGCGAGCTTGTTGAATGCCAACGTCGGTTGACCGGTGAGCGCGTTGAAACCGACATTGCTACCATCGAGATAGAAACGCGTTTCGGCGAGCGGCGGATAGACGAGTGTACCCGTTTCGTATTCATCGCCTTGGAACGTCGTCGTTTCGTTGCCGTTGCGCACGAGCACAGGGCTATAGGCGTTGTAGCTTTCGGAGTAGGCGGAATCCATGAGTTTCGTGAGTTCGCTCTTGTAGCGATCGTACATACCGAAGAGGTAGGTGTTCATATCGCCTGTGTCGACGATGACGTCGGCTTCGTTGTCGAAGAGAGCGATAATAGCGGCGATCGTCGTGTAGACGTGCGGCGATTCCAATTCGTATTGCGAATAGTCGAAACCGGCGTTGACGTCGTATTTCGAGAAGCGGTTACGCCCTTGTCCTTGCGGCACATAGTAGTAGCTGGGATTCGAACCGCAGTAACCGACGCGACGGAACTCGCTGACCTCGGCACGCGCATCTTCGTTCGACGAGAGGACGACCATGGAGTTGTTGAGTTTGCTCTTGCAGAACACGCCGTATTCGGGGGTTGCCAAGACGGAGGCCAAGAAGTTGAACGAGGCATCGGAGGCCATCTGACCGACTTGGTAGCTCAAATCGAGATCGCTCCCCAAGACGTCTTCGAGAATGCTGTTATCGGAGACGTAGTTGTGTTGGAAGAGGTCGGACAACATCATGAAATGTCGCATCGGGCGCCCGTAGGCAGCACTGAAAGCGCTCCAATAGGCACGACCACGGCGGAAGTTGGTGAACCAGTATTCGTTATTGTAGTTATTGATGTAGTAGAGGGTGCGTTCGAAGTGGTCGGCACCTGCATCGAACATGTAGCAACTCGAGAGCTTGCCGTGGTTATCGTCGGTACAGAAGACGTACGGAACGCGAACCATGGCCGATCCTGCACCATCCTTGCCAGCTTTTGCAGCCAAGTAGTCTTCGATGCGGACGAGTGCACGGTTGTTTTCGAAGCTGTAGGTTTTATTCGCTTTGGAGAAGAAATCGCGATAGTGAACGAGTTCGAGGTAGGGCTGAGCGATCGAGATTTGATCGTCGAACGTGCTGATACCCGTCGTATCTTTGTGCGTGAGGATGCTATAGGGGAACGAACCCATATCACTGCTGCCAGCGATGGCGCCCGAAGAAGCGTCTTTTGCGAAGTATTCGATGAGACCTTTCTGGAACTTCATGCAGACGGAGACGGCGTTATCGGAACCATCGACGTTGATCGTCTTCCACGAACCACCTTTCGACGCGCAGACGGCGGGATCGGTAATCGGCGCACGATTCTCGTCGCGAACGAGCGATGTACCACCGCTGTATGCGTACAATATGGCGGCGTGATCGTAGCGTCCGAGGCCATGGTAGTTGTCTTCGTAGTAGTCCATGATCGACGAATACTGGGCGACGTGCATACCTTTTTCGATTTGATCGTCGGTGACGTCGTAGATGTCGTACAAGTCGGCGAGCGTTTCGACTTTTTCGGTATTGAACGATTTCGACTTTTTGCGTTCGGTCCAGAAGTTATTGAAATAGTTCATCGAGTCGCTCGAGGCACCGAAGTTGTGGCGCAAACCGAACGTATGACCCATTTCGTGCAACGCCGTGGCGCGGTAGACTTGCGCACGGATTTCTTTGTGGATGTTTTCGTAGTCGTTGCGATCTTTGAAGTGCTTCGCCCAGAAGAGGAATTCGACATCGGACGACATACCCGCCTCGGGCGTCTTCGAGCAGAAGCCTTTGCGAGCCATTTTCTTCTCGATTTCGCGAGCATAGGCGCGTTCTTTCGGGCTATAGAGCGAACCGAGCAAATCGCTTGGCATCCCCTTCAACTGGCTTAAGCTCTTTGCACCAGAGCGAGCGAGGATATCGCCTTCGAGTGCATCGTCGAAAGACGTCGCGAGAACGCCTTTTGCCGTCAATGCTTTGAGGCGATTGTCGGCTTTTGTATAGTTGAAGAGAGGTTTTTTGGCGAGCAAGCTGTCGCGTTTCATGTTGAATTCGCGCTTTGCATTTTTCGTCAATTGGGCATCGAGTTTTGCATTGAGCACCTTCGAAGGCACTTTTTGCAGCTCGATGAAGCGATCGCGTGCGCTTTGCGCACGAGCGATATTGGCATCGTTTGCACGAATGCCGTCGGCGGTCAATTCGCCGTTGAGGAACTTGATGCGATCGATGATACGCGTGGCGTAGTAATTCATCGGGCCTGTGTAGACGTGGGCTTGCGACGAAATCGACTGGCTCGTGAGGGGATCGTCGGCGGTCGGACCATAGCCCAAGAGGCCGTTTTCGAGGTTTTGATTGACGACCCACAAATAGTTTTTACGGAAGTCGCCTTCGCGCGGCGTGTAACCGACGCGTTCGACACCTTGCTTGATGAGGTAATCGGGAACGCAGAGCTCGGAGTCGCTTTCGATGACGGGAACGTGGCAAGGTACGAAGACGTCTTTTTGGCTGGCCAAAGCGGCTTTGAGCACGGGGTAGTCGATTTCGGTGAGCACGTTGACGGATCGTGCGCTATCTTCGAGCTCACCACTCGATTCGCCCAGCGTGTTGACTTTGGGCACGACGACGTTTTCGATGATCGGATTCGTCGGGTTTTGAATGAGGTAGACGGCGCGTTTGAACGCGACGTTCCATTCGTCGACGAGTTGCGTCGACATATTCGCCATGTGTTCTTCGTTCGGCATATCGAAGATATAGAACGGCGTCGTCTTGACTTTACGCAATTCGATGGGGAGGGCGACTCTGTTGCCCTGGTCGTCGGTCGTGTAGTTGTTTTCCCAAATGTCATGACGGTTTGCCATTTGGATATGGCCAGCGTCCATGATTTGCCCGGTCAACGGATCCAGCGTATCTTGTTCGACGAGGAAGTAACCGAAGCGGTTCATGTCGTAGTTGTCGTAGGGAAGCGGTTCGTAGTTGGCATTGTTGATCGTATCGCCATCGCTCGTGATGCCGGAGAGATCGCGCGCGAACGACGTCACGATGCGAGCTTCGGTTGCGGCATAGGGATCGGCAAATGAGATCTGGGCCACATAGAAGTACAAATCCCAAATCGTCGGCTTGATGATGTAGGTCGCCGGTGCGTCGAAGTAGACCAACAGGCCATTGCTATCGCGTTCGAAATACGGCTGTGTTGCAGCGATATCGCCTTTGTTCTCTCCGTTACGGCCGATGGTGAGGTCGTAGCCTTCGTATTCCCACCACGGATCGAGAATGGGGTTTTCGTCCCATTTCACGCGCATATAGGAGCGCTCATACCAAGGACGATCGCTCGTGTTTTCGGAGATGACGTTCGATTGTTCACCCGTCGAAGAATCGTATTCGCGTTGAACGTCGAAGTGCGACTCGATCGGGAACATGGCGCGAATGCTACCCTTGTAATTCGGACCATAGAGCTCTTCGTAGTTGTTCGTGCCATTGACGTTGAGCATCATATCGTCGGAACCGGGCAAAATCGGGTATGCGCGGTATGCCAAGAGGTAATTCTCTTCGACGACAAAACGCACCTTATCGGTTTCGGCCATCGAACCTTCGAAAGGACCGGTTATGTTGAGGTTCGTCGACGATGAATCGACGACCTTCTGATTCATCCACCAAACGCCTTTGACTAAGTCGTCTTTGAGCACTTTATTCGGCTGCGTACGGTCGATGTCGCCAACGTCTTGCGCACATCCGGCCATCATGCCAGCCGTTATCGTGGCGGCGACTAAGGCGCTCCAATGCCACTTTCTCATAGGATCCTCCTAATGTTGTTTGCCAACCATTTGGCAACAGGTTACTTCGTTACAAAAAAACAGAATCGCAACCGCTCAAACCACATTCGAGCACGATGCGCTACAACTGCATAGACCTACCTACAGAATTACACACACCTTGTCGAGCAGAAATTGAAGAATTTTCAATTTCGACAAAATTCCCGATTTTTCCATCCGTTACGCAAATGCCTATAAATAGCTACTTTTCTCGATTTTTCGACAATTTTTCCAAAATCGCCATTTTGAATAAAATTCAGATTATTTTTCAATTCCTGAATTTTACATCATTTCCGCGCAGTTTCCTTAAACTTTGATCTACAAATTCGCGATTGTTTCATCCTACATTGTCATACACATATTCTTTGGTGGTGTATGGCGTTTTTCGGTGCATTTGCGTCTCTTTCGTCATCGTCGATTCGCATTGGTGCGCGACTTGCGCCGCCTCTTGTGCGCGCACGTGTCTAGTCATCTCGAGGTGAGAACGCAATATTTTTTTCTTCCCATTTTGATTTCCCCCCATCCCCCGCCAACCTCGTAGCCACTGCCGTTCAAAAATCCCCTCTTCGCATCTCCCCGCCAACCCCGCGACCAGTGCCGTTCAAAATCCCCCCATTCCTCCAAACTCGCAACCACTGCCGTTTCTCATTCCCATCCACCCTCTCTCACCCGCAACTACTGCCGTTTTCCATTCACCTCTCCCCATTTGCCAAAGGCGATTGTGCCGTGGCAACGCCACGGTGCAATCGCCTTTGGCGGGGGGCGTGGGGGGACTGGTCCCCCCACACACAAAAAAAAACCTATCGAACTTGCCAGCGGAGTTCGTAGCGTTCGAGGTCGCGTTGGATATTGACGATGGCGATGCCAGTTGATTTTGCTTTTTGCCATGCTTCAAAGTAGGCATCGGGTGTTTTGGGAATTTTTCCGTCCAATCCGACGACGATATCGCCTGGTTTTAGATCGACGTTTTCGAAGGGATTTGCGATGTGTGTGATGCGGTATCCGAGCAAGCTAGTGCCATCTTGGATAGGTTCGAGGGAGAGTCGAGCGAGCACGGTCGCAGGGCTTTGATCGAAAAATTCGTTGTATGTCGATTCGTCGACATCGAATGTGCGTCCGCCGTCGTGAGTCGTCATTTTGGCCAATGTATCGCGAGTAGGTTTATCGCCGGAGGATTTATCGGCATTGTTCTGATCGTTGGTTTTATCGGCGTTGTTCTGATCGTTGGATGATTTATCGGCGTTGTGATTTGTCGTCGTCGATTTTGGGGCTGGTCGAACGATGAGTTTACCCGTTTCGGTATCCATGGTGAGCATTTCGCCATCTTCGATGATTTGGTATCCCTGTCCGGCGCTAGCTTCGATGGCGGCGGCGTAGCGAGCTTCGTCTTTTGCCGACATTGGTGTATTTTTATTCGCTGTCGTTCCACATCCACAAAAACAAATTGCCGCAACGATTAGAGCGGCGACTCTGGCATCGATAAGCATTTTATGACTCCCAAACCGAGATAAACCTTAATAAACCGAGGTTCAGAACGCATGCGATCCACGGCGCAATTCGTACATACGAAAGCGATCTGCCTCTAAAAATGCCAGTCGCCTTTATCACAGAACGCGTCAGACGCCCACATTTCCGTATTTCCGTTAGAATTGATTGAGCTATACTCATCATATAGCTATACGCGTAGTCGGGCTATACGCGTGATCGGGTTATGCTCGTGATACCGCAAAGCCCTCAATTCCTCAATTTCGCCCAATTCCCGCTTTTGCACCATTCCATTTATATAGCTATGACCGAATCGCTATGACCAACGCCGCAAAGCCCTCAATTCCTCAATTTCGCCCAATTCCCGCTTTTGCACCTATTCTATAGCCATTATCCTATAATCGATAAACTGTTCCATCTATATCGATAAATCGTTCCCCAAATAGCCCATAAAAGAGCCCACAAACGCCCACAAAAGAGCCCACAAACGCCCACAAAAGAGCCCAAGAACGCCCACAAAAGAGCCCACCATGAACGCGACACATCCATTTTCGAACGTATTCCGCTGTGCTAGCCTTGCCATGGCGTTATGCCTAGCTTCGACAACAGCGCTGACTCAAGCCGAAATCGCGCAAGCGACGACGCTTGCCGAACTCACCGATCAGCAGCTCATCGAATTTTCTTCGGCGATTTGCTACGGCACGATTACCGACATGAATTCGATCCAAACCGATGCCGGATTCATCGTTACGGCAGTCGATATCGACGTCATTCGCTGGCTCAAACCCGAACAAAATTCGTCCAAAACCTACACTTTCTACATTCGCGGCGGCGAATATGGCGATATCGTGCAGAATGTTCACGGCGAGCCCAGTCTTCGCGTCGGTCAATCGATCGTTGCATTTCTCGAAGACGTCCCGCGCTATCGCCTCCCCATGCTCCTGGGGCTCGGGCAAGGCGCCTTTATCCAAACTGACGATCCACAAATTCAGCCACCCTCGAAGCGTTCCTACGAACCGAGAATTGTCCATCAAAATCAATCGACGATTTCAGACGCCAATTGTCGAAACGACGCCAATCTACCGTCGAAACGCGCCATCCGCTCCGCGAAATCCGATTTCGACACGGCAAAGACGACAGCCGAACTCCTCGAAAAGATCGAAGTAGCCCTTGCGCACAACGCCAGCGATCGCAACGATATCGATGGCAATTCTGGCAGCCCAAAAAACGACGACAATACAATCGACGACAATACAATCGACGACAAAGCCGCCCCAAAAAACGACGACAAAATAATCGACGACAAAAAAATCGACGACAAAGCCGCCCCAAAAAACGACGACAATACAATCGACGACAAAAATAACGACGATAAAGCCGCTCACCGCCTCGGTCGCTAAAGGTCCATCATGTTCAATCACAAACCATTCAACGCGCCCATCGTCGCCCGTGTCCTCATTTCAACTGCCGTCGCTCTCATTTCAACCGGCATCGCCCACACAGCCCTTTCGCCAACGCCCGCTCAAGCCTGGGTTCAAACGACGACATGCGGCGAATCGCTCGAATGCACCATCGACGAAACCCCACACCCCACGCACTGGGAAACGCCCTGCGTCGCCTTCCACCTCAACAAAGACAGCACATCCGACATCCCCGACCTCGACGCCGTCGTCAAAATCGTCCGCGACTCCATCCAAGCGTGGAACATCCCCAAAAAATCATCACTCACCGCACATTATTCGGGATTAACCAACGAAGACCGAATAGGATTCAACCCCTACACGAAGCGCAACGCCAACATCATCGTCTTTCGCGACGACAATTGGCGCGAATCTCGCGCTATCATGGCCCTCACCACCGTCACGCAGCACAAAAACACAGGCGAAATCTTCGACGCCGACATCGAAATCAACTCGCAATATTACCCCTATGGCATCGTCGCCACCGACGGCCCGCAAGTCGTCGACCTCCAAAACACCCTCACACACGAACTCGGCCACGCATTCGGCATCGCCCACTCCGACGTCGCCTCAGCCACCATGTTCCCCTACTCCGGCACCGGCGACACATCACTCACCTCGCTCGACGCTGACGACATCGCCGCCATCGCCACCATCTACCCCCCCAGCAAACTCAGCTGCAAATTCACCGACGACTTCTTCGAAGCCCCACCTTTCGCCATGGACGAGCGCCCGCCATCATCCGACGCCTGCACCGCCGCCCCCTCGACCGCCGCCACGCGCGCGCCCTCACCCCTCCTCTTCGCCACACTCACTGCACTAGCTTTCGCATTCACACGAAGAAGATTCGACCGCCAGCCAAAATAATCGATTTTCATTTCGCCGCCTATGCCTGCGGCATACGGTGCCGGCTACGGCTATGTGCTCACTGCGTTGCGCGCATACGCCTCCGCTACATGAACGCCGCCTATGCCTGCGGCATACGGCGCCGGCTACGGCTATGTGCTCACTGCGTTGCGCGCATACGCCTCCGCTACATGAACGCC
>SFMP01000071.1 GCA_004554395.1 Myxococcales bacterium
CCAACTTTTTTAGGATCGCAAGTAAAACCTTTGCTTGCATCACACACCGCTGCCTGTTGTAGCGTAGCTGTGTAATCCGTACTATTCTCAGCCGAGCAAACCATGACTTTTGTATTATCATCATTGCAATGGTAGGAGTTAATTTCGAATGGCTTGCCATCTTCGCCTGTGCCGCAATTCATGGTAATGTCGTGTTCGCAAGTATATTTACCATTATCGCCTTTAACGGGATGATATCCAGCAACACAAGATTTGACGATGCAACCATCGCCAGCATCGTTGCATCCATATTCGGCAGCGTTCTCAGTTCCAGCTTCTTGATTGTCGCTACAATTATTCCATTCAGAGAATTGTCCACCCCAAAAGCGCTTGACTTGTGCGACGTTATTATTGACACGGCAGATGATGTTTTTACCGTCAATTGGCTCACAAGCATCGCCAGCTGCGTTCAACGCCGTATCTTCTGCACATTTTTTATCACAGTGTGCCGCCGTATCGCCATTCGCTGCGATACACGTCGCAACAAAGCTCTTACTTGTATCATCTGCTGTAACAGTACAAGCCTTCGTCTGGCTCAACTGTGTGTTATCACACGTCCAAAGGTTATTATCTTTGCAAACCTTTTCGCCATCATTAACCGTACCAACGGTTGTATCGGTGCACGCAGTCGCTGGTGCATCACCGCACTTACCACTCTCGGTGAGGCAAACTTGCGCAGGAGTTTTGATTGTGCAATCTTCGACAATTTCGAGCGTGCCATCGTTACATTTCTTCGAAACATTGCCGTCGCACACAGTTGCATTGTGCTCGACGTCCACACCGTTAGCTGCACACTTATTATATGCGCGGCAAGCGTTTGCATCACAAACGGGAGTCTTATCTGCGCATGGGGCAGATTCGAACGTAGCCGTTGTGCCATCTTCGCTGAGTGTGCATGTATAGAGTGTATTATTATCGCCGCAGTATTTGTCGCCAACTTCGTATTCGGTTTCGTCGCCATCTTTGGTGCATTTAACCGACGGGGCGGGCTGTGCATCGATGCAATCGGCTTTGTTTTCGGCGTCATTGCCGCAGACTTTGCTGTCGGTGCTGCAGTCGGTCGGTGTGAGCGAAGCCGTCGTGCCATCTGCACTGGCTGTACACGTTACGAGTGTCGTATCGCCATCGCAAGCCGTGGCGCCGACGGCGAGTTTTGTGCCATTGTGATCGCAGGTGACTTCGGTCTGTGCCTTGGGATCGCAGACATAAGTCGTGGAGTTGCACGTCTTGTCGCCTACGTTGCAATCGGTCGTTTTTTCCCATTTACCAGTTTTGCAAGCCCAGACGGCGTTTTGGTCGCATTTCTTCGCGCCATCTTGGCAATCTTTGACAACGGGCTGGGCGATACACGTATGCGTCGCGACATCGCACCAAGGCGTGTTGCCTTCACACGTAGCTTCGAGAACCCACACGCCGTCTTTGCAGACTTGGATGGTCGATTCGACGCAACGCTTAGCTTCCGCGTCACAGGACTCGGTGAAATTCCATTCGGTCGTCTCGTTACAGGCGGCGAATGAGGTCGCAGCACAACAAGCGAGGATGAGCGCAATCTTCTTATTCATAGTGAACTCCGTAAATGATGCGCCCGGAGGGGCGCATGAGTAGGTTGCGCCACAAAAACTATGCCCTAAGTCGATAGGTTGCGGCGCAAAAACAAGACACCACCAAGTTAAAGATCAACTCGGCAATCATAGTATTTGGAATCGTAGCATATGTTCCAAAATGTCGCAAGCAGTTGATCGCAATTTCACTATGTTGCCGACGGCGCACTCGCTTGCGCCGATGGGGAGGGCGTTGGGCATTTAATTCCGATCGCCAATCCAAGGTCGCCATTTTCCATACTTTCGCATTTCGGCGGCGGCAGCTTTTTCGACTTCGTTTTGGTAGGCGATGTCGTCGAAGTAGGCTTCGACGGCTGGGCTCGTTGGGATGAGCATGCGGGCGGGCGTCCATTTGAAGATATTGCCTTCGCAGATGAGCCCGTCGTCGAGGCATTGGCTAGCTTTTTGTAGGTTGAGGCCAGCTGTGAGGTTTTGGGCGATGCGGAATCGGGCTTCGTCGGAGGCGGTTTCGAAGCTACCCTGTCCTTTGGCCAAGAAGCAGACGTGATAATGTGCGGGATTAAACCCGATGGCATCGAATTTGAGCCGGTCGCAAACCATGAACAAGAGCCCGATGACTTTGGGTAAACATCCGAGCCCTGGATGCGTTTGCCCGGGGAGCAGGGGGCGGTCGGGTGGCGGTGATTTTTTGGGGTTTTGGAGCAAGAGCCATTCGATCCAAAGCATTTTGAGGTGATTGAGGCAGCGCTTTTCGTCGAGGATGCATTCGATGAGCAAATTTTCTTTTTCTTCTTCGCCGTAGAGCCGAATTGCCTGCCCGTTTGGGTGGTCGAGTTCGAATTCTAAGTGTGGCGAAGGGTATCCGATTTTTCGCAAATGTGCGAGTATTCCCGTGGCTTCGAGTGCACATTCGACGCCGTATTTGGAATAAAAATCGAAGAGTCGCGATCGCTTCATCGGTTGGAAGAAGTCGCCAAAGATGTCGTCGTCGTCGCCCGCGGTGAGGTCGTGAATGGCGAGCGACCGCGAGAGGTGTTTCATGACGCGAACGAGCCGTTCGTTGTTGGATTCGATGGGCTTTTTGAGGCCCGAGAGCAGGTATCCGAAGAATCGCGCCGTATGTCGCCATGCGTTGACGCCGTAGCCGCCGGAGGTGACGACGACCATTCGTCGTTTCCCGACGACTTGATCGACGAAGCAGTCGCGTTCGAAGATGGCTTCGTGTGAGATGCGCCAATCGCCGAGTTCGTCGTCTTCGGCGACGTCGACGCCGGCCAAATAGAAGACGAGTTCGGGTTGTTCTTTGTGGATGACGTTTGGGAGCGTACTTCGGAGTGCTTCGAGATAGCCCGAATCGCCGAATCCGGGGCCTAGTGCGACATCGACGTTGCCGATGGCGTCGTCTTTGTTCCACGTTTCGGCGTGGATCGAATACGTGACGACCGACGGATCGCGAGCAAATATCTTTTTCGTGCCGTCGCCTTGGTGCAAATCGAGGTCGATGATGAGGATCTTGGCCAAAAAACCGTGTGAACGCAGGTGCGAAATGGCGACGGCGACGTCGTTGAAGACGCAGAAGGCGTAGCCGCCCTCGGGGTAGGCATGGTGGAACCCGCCGCCGATCTGTAAGATGCGCTTCGGATACGAGTGCGAGACGGCCATGCGTGCGGCGCGTATCGTGCCGCCGACCATCATGCGTTGTTGTTCGACGCAAATGCGCAACGCTTCATCGGTGAGTCCTTGCCCAAAAATGCGCTCGCCGACATCGTGTTCGTTGAGGCGCGACAAATAGGCGAAATCGTGCACGAGCCCCAATTGCGTAATCGTCGCCGTCTTTGGCACGACGACTTGGGAATGCGCGACGCAACCTTCGTATTCGAGGTATTGGAGTATCTTTTGGGCTCGCCCGCGGTCGGAGATGTATTGATCGATGCCGCTGTATTGGTCGTGATAGACGACCATCGCCGGCGGCATATAGGGGATCATATTGAGACGGGATCGGAGTCGGCGTCGGATTCGCCCGAGTTCTTCGAGCCCAGCTTTTACTGTTTCGTTCGTATAGGGCATGAACACTCCATGTTTCCTAGCCACTTGACCTCATTATCTGGCCCTGGGCCTCACTCCCCCGGCCTGTTGACCTCTCCCATCTTCCCTGACCTCTCCCCCGGCCTGTCGGCCACCCCCTCTCCATAAATGGCGAGGGGGAAAAAGCGCCCTGAAAGGGCGCCAGAACACAGCCCGGGGTAAGCGGAGCGCAACTCCGAGTAACAAAGAGCCCGTATTGAGCCCAACGGGCGAAATAGGGCGATAAAGAGCCCGTATTGAGCCCAACGGGCGAAATAGGGCGATAAAGAGCCCGTATTGAGCCCAACGGGCGAAATAGGG
>SFMP01000072.1 GCA_004554395.1 Myxococcales bacterium
ATACGCCGGCTACTGCGCGCTATGGCTGTCGCCATACGCTTGCCATGGCTCGGCTATAGCTTCGCTATACGCCGAGCTAGCCGTCTATGGTCTGCGACCATACGCCGGCTACTGCGCGCTATGGCTGTCGCCATACGCTTGCCATGGCTCGGCTATAGCTTCGCTATACGCCGAGCTAGCCGTCTATGGTCTGCGACCATACGCCGGCTGCGGCGCGGCGATTTCATCGCCTGCGCCGAGCGCTTCGCGCTTTCTAGCACAAAAAACGCCTGCGGTAATCGGTTACTGTGTGAGAGATATCGCATCGACGCGATACCGATTTATGATGACTTGAAACAATGCGATACGTTGTGAATTGCAATGAAAACGTCGCGATGATTGGCCGTTCGTAGGCGACAAAAAAGTTTCGAAAATCATTTACTTTACCTCAAAAAACGGCAAAAAAAACGCCGCGTTTGGACAATCTAAGCGCGGCCAGAACGAGGAGTGGTTTTATGGCAAAGAAATGGTATTGGTTAGTCGCATGTTTGGCCATCGGATTAAGCGCGCAATCGTGCACCGATTCAGAAACGGGCGATAGGGGAAATAGCTTGCGTCGAACCCAATCGGCGCAAATCAATGGTACTGCCGACAAATCGGAAGCGCATCTCGCCGTCGTCGGCATCGGATCCTACTCTGGAGGCGTCTATTGCACCGGGACGCTCATCCATCCGCAGTGGGTTCTCACTGCGGCACACTGCGTCACCGAAATCGACGAATGGAATGGAAAAATTTCGCTCTCGGCTCCCGATTGGGTCGGCGTTGGCAATGCAGGCGATAAGATTGAATCATCGTCGAGCTCTCGATACAGTGTGGAAAATACGTACTATCACAAGAATTATGGGGATTCAAAACTCGACGGCAATTATGCAACGATTAATGCCGACATCGCGCTTCTCAAGCTCAAAAAAGCCGTTCCGTCGAATGTGGCAAAGCCCATTCTACCGCATCCCAAATGGATCGGGCTTTCGTCTGCCAGCCTCCCCGTCGATATGGAATTCGTCGGTTTTGGCTTCAATGAGAAAGGAGCATTTGGGCAAAAACTCACCTATACGGGCAAAGTTTCGCAGTATTGCGGCGGCTTCAACGAGAACGACTCTAAGCAAGGGTGCAAAGGTGGATCGCGCATACTCGGCGAAGGTTCGGGGGATCCGGATGTATGCGACTATGGGGTGACGTGTTGTAGCGCTCGCAAGGGGGCATTGTGCCATCCAGCGGCTGGTAAAGTCGATGGATATGACGAGTACTGCTATTGCGGCGAAACCGAATACGTGCTCATTCCCCACGGTGGATTCTTCAACGATCAATCCGATGGCGGACCTTGCCAAGGCGATTCGGGTGGGCCTTCGTTTGTCAAAATCGGCAATGTCGAATACGTCGCCGGCGTGACGAGTTTCGGCGACGCCGCATGCGCCTATTACGGCGTTTCGACTGCTGTCCAAGATTACTACGATTGGATCATCTCGATAGCCCCCGATGTCGCCAAACAATACAAAGAAGTCTGCAATAATAAGATAGACGACACGGGCAATGGCAAAGTCGATTGCGCCGATCCGACTTGTGCCGACGATCCGGCGTGTGCGACAGAGCCAGAAAAACCCGCCGTCGAAATCTGCAACAATAAAATAGATGATACGGGCAACGGTCTCGTCGACTGTGCCGACCCGACTTGTGCCAACGATCCAGCGTGTGCGACGAAGCCAGATAAACCCGCCGTCGAAATCTGCAACAATAAAATAGATGATACGGGCAACGGCCTCATCGACTGTGCCGATCCGATTTGCGCCAACGATCCGGCGTGTGCGACGAAGCCAGAAAAACCCGCCGTCGAAATTTGCGACAATAAGCAAGATGACACGGGCAACGGTCTCGTCGACTGCGCCGATCCGACTTGCGCCAACGATCCGGCGTGTGCGACGAAGCCTGAAAAACCCGCCGTCGAAATCTGCAACAATAAAATAGATGATACGGGCAACGGCCTCATCGACTGTGCCGATCCGACTTGTGCCGCCGATCCGGCGTGCGCGACGAAGCCGGAAAAACCCGCCGTCGAAATCTGCGACAATAAGCAAGATGACACGGGCAACGGTCTCGTCGACTGCGCCGATCCGACTTGCGCCAATTTGCCAGTATGCAACAGTTACAAGCCGCTCATCGGCGAAATCTGCGACAATGGCGAAGACGACGACGGCGATAGTCTCGTCGATTGCGACGACCCCGATTGCGCGTCGGCCCCATTCTGCACCGGAAAGATCCAAAGCTCCAGTTGTTCGGCGTCTCCCCATCACGCGGCCTCGCCCTATTCCACCGCAGCTCTCATGGCACTCGCCTTTTTCGGATTCGTCGGTTTCCGTCGTCGTAAACCCCAGAAATCAGAAATCTAGCCTCTATCGTCATATATAGCCCAAAAGCCCCGCCGCGACGGGGCTTTTTTGTTACCCTTCAAATACGTCCATATCACGACGAGAACTGCATATTGTTGCATTGGGTCGCGCTCCATCTCGCTGTATTGTCGACGATCAGAAACATGAAGAAATTGATTTAGCACGAAGCATCTGCTATAACGCCGCACCGTTGGTTCGACAACCGATTCACGACCGCAGATGGTCATTTTTTTTGGAGGTAAACATGAAATTGGACAAGCGTTTTATTTTGGCTGCTTCACTCGTTTTGGGTCTCGGACTCGGATTCCAAGCTTGCTCGGATGACGACGACAGCAGCGACGAAGCGAAGACGGAGTGCAAAGTCAACACCGATTGCAAAGACAAAGCAAAACCCGTTTGCACGGCTGGCAAATGCGTCGCCGAAACACCAACCGACACCAATGCGTGCAAAGATAAAACAGAAGGCGCAGATTGTGGTGAAGGTAAGACGTGCCAAAAAGGCGCCGATGACAAGCTCGAATGCAAAGCAAAGACGACGGGCGGAGACACGACGAAGGAGTGCTACAAATCGATTAACTGCTCCACCGACAAGCCTATTTGTAGCGAAGGCAAATGCATCGCTGCTGCCGATGCAAAGGCTTGCACAAAAACAGAAGAATGTGGCGCAGATCAATTCTGCAAAGATGGCAAATGCGAAGATAAAGCGAAGCCTGCCACATGCAGAAACAAAGCGTTGGATGACAAAGAAATCTGCGATATCGACAAGAGTGGTAATGCCATCTTTGCCACGGGCAAGGAAATTACTTGCCAGCAGTTCTTCGACATGAATCCGGATAACTATCCCGCAGGAACGGTAGCAAAAGATGGCGGCAAGCCTGGCTGTTCCGACGATTGCTTGGCTTATAAAAAGGGTACATGTGAAGTTGCGAACTCTACATGTCAAGATGGTAACTGGGACGAAGGCGAGAAGTGTGAAATCATCGGTGGCGTCGTCATGTTCAAAGATGGCGATACAGTGCGACCTGCGACGTGTGATGACGTCCACAAAGAAGGTGGATATACGGGTACGCCGACGCAATGTGGAACAGGTTGCTTAGCCGTTAAGGGCGAAGGGTGCACTAAAGTCGGCGATGGGGGCACTGATGGCGGTGCAATCAACGGCATCAAATCGTGCAAAGTCGATGAACTCTCCTTCGTGACAGCAGATGGCGATAACAAGAACAAGATCATGGGCAAAGTTACCGTCGCGACTGAAAATGCAGAAACTACGGTTAAAGGTGCTGTTTTGTGCGAAAAAGCCGATGCCGACAAGACGTATGGTTCGATGATTAGTGCTGGCAAAGAGTTTGTCGCAGAAGCTGTTGAGGGCATTGTCACGTCTTATACGAAAGCTTATACGGCTGCCGACAATGGTGCATATAAATGCGTCGTCGTCGTTCAAGATGCGAGCGTAGAAGGATTGAAGACCAATAAAGCCGTTATCTGCTCCGATACGGGAGCTATTGTCGATGGGAGCAATCAGGGCGGCACCAAAGTTGCCGATATTCCCAATGCAAAAGATATCACGATTACCGTTCAATAAGCGATATTCGTAGCTCATTGTCGATCTGTTGAATAGAGCGAGCGCACCTGCGGTGCGCTCGCTTTTTTAATGCGCATGGTGAGTGTACCTGTGGTGCGCTCGCTTTTTTAATGCAACGACGAGCGCACTTGCGGTGTGCTCGTTATTGATATGGATTAGACGATCGATCGCAGGTCGATTGTTGCTCGTAATGATGATCGTAATGATTAGGCGATCGATGCGCATCTATGGTACGATCGCACCGATGCCGATCGCGATATATCTCGATCGGGTCGACGCTACGTCCGATATATAAATATATATCATTATATATAGTTTTATATATCAATTCACAAAGGTTATATGATGAAAAGGCGCATTCCAATCGTATATATGATATCGTTCATCGCCCTGTGTTTTGTCGGATGTAAACGATCTCCAATGAGCGACGACCCCCCTGCGAGTGCGTCCGAAGCCCCCGAAGCACCGATAGAACAAGCTCTCGACGTCATCGAAGATGGCACACAGCTCGTCGAGCCAAAAATCGCCGATGCTTGGGTCGATGCCATGGACGATACGGCTCAAGATGCCAAACAGCGCTACGACGATGCCTTCGCCTTGCTCCGATGGAATAGTGGCGAAAACGCACAACTCCTCGTCAAGCATGCCATTCGATTAGGCGATTGGGTCGTCGTGAGAGTCGACGTCGACGATACGTCGAATGGCGATGCATCGATCGTCTTGTTGCGACATGCCTATGTCGTCGACTTGGCAAATCATCGCCTCGTTTCGCGCGACGGCTGGCGCGAAGTCATCGGCTTTTATCGCGCCATTTATCAACGCTTTGCACAAAACCGGGCACTTGCCACGTCCGATTTCGTCGACAATATGGCTCGGTTTTCGGCGGCTGTGGCGGCCGAGAATAGCGAAATCTACATTCCCGTCGAAGGCGATTCGCATCCCGAGATCGTTGCGCGTCCGACGTTGCGCATCGCCGGCGAAGACATGGTTTTGACTTGGTTCAGTGCCAATTCGGCTACTCCGCCGATGTATATCAGCTATGTCTTGACTTATCGCAATGGCAGTCTCAACTTCGTGTCGGAAATCGTCGAAACCGAGCCCCCCATCGATGCGCAAGAGATCTACGAACTCAAATAGAAAGCCCGCCCGGCGGGGCGGGTTTCGAGAGCTTCCAATAGAATGCTCGCGTATTAGTATTATGGGAGCGTCGATTATTTTATAGTTTTTCAATGGCGCGAATGCGGCAGATCAGAGGCATGCCGACGGTGGCTGGGAGAGTATCTTTGGGGATCCGAGCGAGTGCCGTATCGCCGATGCCGAGTTGCGTCATGATATCGAAATAGATCCCCAAGGGAGATCCGATATCCATTGTTTCGGGCTCGGCGTGCCAATAACTCGCTTCGACGATATCGCCGGTGTCGGCATTCCAACACGTCATATCGACTTTGATCGAATCGCCGTCTTTGAGCTTTTCGGTAGTAGTTTTATGCTCGAATGCGATTTTTACGCCATCGCGCAGATCGACGATTTCGGCATGGCCAGGCTCGGGGAACGATGGGAACTTGAGATCGGGGAGCTTTTCGACGACGAAGAGATCTTCGACGATGTCGAAAGGCAGATGGGCGCGTTGTGCGGGGATCCAAAGGCGGATGTGGGCGCCTGGAGCAAGAGTTTCGAGGATTCGCGTATGAAGCGGATCGGTGGCGGCGCTCTGATCATTGAGGATATAGACCATGCCGCGCCCGAGTTTTGAGCTCTCGATAATGGCGCCGTTTGGCTCCCATCTCGATATGTGTATGCGCACGGCGTCGCCCGACGAAATCGCCTCTCCAGACCCGCTATCGATGACTTTGCAGGCGACGTCGGGGAAGCCTTCGACCGGTTTTGCATCGCCGGCAGGTTGGGCGATATCGTCGGGTGCTTTGAACGTATCGTCGATGGCGATCATCTCGATCTCCCAAATATCGCGGTTATCGCCCCAAACTCTCATCGTTTCGCCAATGTGCATGAGCGGCAAAATTTCTTCTAATAATGGCGTCGAATGCGCGATCGACAGTATCCGTTCGCCTTCTTCGATCGTTTCGCCCTCGAGGTTGCGCAAGCGCAAGCGAACTCTAACGGCGTCACGATAGCTCGGGCTCTGATCGGTTCCCTGCTCGATGACGCGATAGGCGTAACCATTGGGCGATCGTTTGCTATCGCTTGGAATGAGTAAGTTTTCGCCATCGCGCAGCAAATCCGAATTCGATTCGGTTGATGTGGATTCTAATTGAATTGCATTCGAAGCTAGGGGGGCGCTGGCGCACGACGTCGACAAAAGCGCAAAGAGTGATATTATCGATAGGGTAGAGTTGACTTTAACAGATATCATCGTGCACGACCTATGTGGAATGGGTAGCAGTAGCGTGGAACAAACACGGGTGAGTGGGTTAGTATGTGATGCAGATTAAAAAAAAAAAAAAAAAACCCTCCGATGTGGGAGGGCTGATCGATGAGGTTGCGCTCGTGCCAACGCCAAATTACTTGGCCAAGCCTTTGAGCAACGACAAAGCACGGCTGTAGCGCTCGTCGAGTTCGGGGCCCGATTTGAGTTCGGGTTCGTTGTTCATCGTCACGAACGGAACTTCGATGCCGCGCAAATTGAGGTAGCCCGATTCTTTACCGCCCGTCAATTCATCCCAGTCGTCGGCTTCGCTGAAGCGAACGAGGCTTTCTTCGGGTAACGAGTGCGAAAGAATCGAACCCTTGAGCGCTTCTTGATAACGCGCTTCGTTTTTGCGACGCGATTCAGCATACGAAACTTTGATATAGAGAATGGCCGAACGCTTGAGAATGTCGTCGGCTAAAATGTCATAAACGCGTTTGTAACCGCCATCGACGATACCGCGAGCAAATTCGATAAACAGCGTGTGATCGTTGTAAAATTCTGGGTGGCTCATGTATTTATTGTGAATGGCCACGTTGAATTTTGCGGCGACTAAATCGCAGAGATTGTTGGGCGTATTCCAATCTTCGAATTGGACATAACCAAGCGGATGTTTTTTCGAGAAGAGGCGCTTGCCACCGACCGATTCCCACAAATCGTCTTCTTGGAATTTTTCCCAAAGCCATACGAAGTCATCTTCAAAAGCGAGTTCGCCGATGTGGAACAGCTCTTTGCGTTTTTCAAGAGGCGTCTTCTTAATGAAATCGATAAGTTCCGATTTTCCCCCCCCCGGACGTCCATTGATAATAATGTGATCAAAAGTTTCACTCATGATTCGTATGCTCCTTTTGGAAAAAAAACGGGCGCCTTAGCGCCGAAACACGATGCGACGCTTATAGGGCGATCGACTTGCTATGACAACAAAAAAGACGTCAGATTCATTTAAACGACGGCATTTTGTGAAAAAATAATATATCTACATGTAGGTGTGTGTAATTTAATGTAATACATTAAATATAGCGATGGGTACTGTAGACGCGTAGCAGGAGAATGGGACTGTGACGACAGTCAAAAAAGGCCGTGCGTATGCGCGCAAGGGCCCCGGCCCGAGCACATAGCACGGCGGCGGAGGCGTATGCGCGCAAGGGCCTTGGCCCGAGCACATAGCCGTAGCTCGCGGCCCGTATTGGCTTTAGCCAATAGGGCGCGCCGATCGAGAAAAGCACTTGTTGGTGCGTTGTATCGAAAACTTTAGATTAGCCGCGGTGTGCAAGGGCGCTTTCGAGCGTTTGCTCCATGAGTGTGATGACGGTCATGGGGCCGACGCCACCGGGGACGGGGGTGATGTAGGCGGCGCGTTGTGCTGCGGCTTCGAAATCGACATCGCCGTGGATGACGCCATCGGGTGTTTTGGTGAATCCGCAGTCGACGACGATGGCTCCGGGTTTAATCCAATCGCCTTTGACGAGCTCGGGGGATCCAGCGGCGACGACGAGGAGATCGGCGCGAGCGACGTGTTGGGCCAGATCGCGTGTGCGCGTATGGCACATGGTGACGGTTGCATTGTGGCGTTGGAGCATGAGGCTAATCGGCTTGCCGACGATGTTGCTGCGACCGATGACGACGGCATCGAGACCTTCGAGGGCGATGTCGTAGGCTTGCAAGAGTCGAATGACGCCGCGGGGCGTGCATGGTTGGAACGAATTCGATTCGCCTAGTAGCAAGGCGCCCATGGCGGCTCGCGTGAGTCCATCGGCGTCTTTATCGGGGCGCACGCGGTTGGGGAGTGCCACGGCATCGAGGTGTTTGGGGAGCGGCAACTGCACAAAGACGGCATCGCATTGCGGATCGGCATTGCAGGCGTCGATTTGCGCTTCGACGACGCTTTGTTCGACGTCGGCATCGAAATGATACACTTCGTGACGGAAGCCGAGTTTTTCGGCCATTTTGCATTTTGTTCGGACATAACTCGCGCTTGCTGGATTTTCTCCAACTAATATGACGCATAGTCGAGGAGCATTTTCGGGGGTGAAGTGAGCTTGCACGCGAGTGCGAATTTCTTCTTGGAGTTTAGCCGATGTCGCTTTGCCGTCGAGTAAAATAGCCATTTATTTTGCCTCCGCGAGTGTTTTGAGGATTTCGTCGATGGAGAGACCGTTTGGATTCCATGGGCGTTTGAGAGAGAGAAGGCGACCGCCGCGCGATTCCCAGCGAGGACCGTAGCCGGCTCGGTCGTCGATGAGCCAAGTGCCTGGCTGCGCACAGATTTCTTTGGGTTGCCCGATGAGTACATTGCGCGTTTTGAGTTGTTCATTGACCCAGACGTATTTGCCGTATGCCGATTCGGGGAAAGGTCCGGGCGTCGTCAAGACGACGCAGGTTGCGCCCGTCGCGAGGCAGGCTTGCCACAATTCATCGGCCCAAGGCAATTTGGGCAAGTTGATCCACCATTGCATGCCTTGCGACCGAACAGTGCCCCAAAAATCGCCTTTGGGTATCGAAAGACCCCATTCGCCCACTTTTGCCCAATCCGCTTCCGTATAAGTGTCGGGATTGTCGCCAAATAAACGAACGAGTCCGTGGTGAAGATCGACGAGAACGCCGTCGAGGTCGACGCAAATAACTGAGGGCTTTTCCATGATTCCTTTCCTATCTATATATATGGTGACTCAATTCTGTAAAAAATGTGACTCAATTCTGTAAAAAAGGTGACTCAATCGATTGCGTTGAATGATTAAAGCCGTCGACATTGGCGATTTGCGTTCATCGACTGGCGTCTTTGCATGACGCAAGCTCGAATTCCGCTTTGCGGGGGGGCGATTGGCGGCACGCCTTGCAAAGCGGGCGAAGTGATGGTTTTGGCGCATTGCCATGAAGATCAAAATCGACGCAACCCATCGACGACGGCACTCATATTTGCTGGGCGATCGGCGGATTTCGGCGCCATACACGCCTCGATCGTCTTTGCAATCCCTGGTGGCACATTCGGATTGAGTTCGGTCAGTGGCACGAATACGCCCGATTGTTGCGCCGTATAGATGGCGATTGCCGTTGCCCCCGTAAATGGCAATTTTTTCGTCAAGCATTCATAGGCCATGACGCCAAACGAATACACGTCGACGAGTATTGAAATTGGCTCGCCGCGCGATTGCTCTGGCGCCATATAATACGGCGTTCCAATTCCTTGCCCCGCAATCGTGAGCGACTGCAAATCGGGGGCGCTGGCGATGCCAAAATCCATCAAAAACGGATGATATGATTCCCGCTCTATCATGATATTGGCGGGTTTTAAGTCTCGGTGAATGATGCCGCGTTCGTGGGCAGAGACGAGTGCTTGCGCAATTTGCATCAATATCTTGAGGCTCATCATGAGCGGCAACGATGCGCCTTCTTCGTGCAAGATTTCGCTCAAGTTTTTGCCGTCGATATAGCGCATCGTATAGAAATAGAGCCCATCGATTTGTTCCAGGTGATAGGCTTGCAAGATATTGGGGTGCTCGAGGTCGCGCGTGACTTTGAGTTCGCGCTTGAACCTCTGCAACCACGATGCATCGGCGACGAGCTCGGGGCGCAAGACTTTGAGTGCCAAAATTTCCGACAACGTCGTATCGAGCACTTTATAGACCGTTCCCGTGCCTCCCGATCCCAATTGATCGAGAATTTGGTATCGCGTCCGCGCCAAGACTTCGAGCGGCGACGCCGGCATTGTGCTGCGCAAATTCGGCGATATCGTCCGGAAACTCGCCGAACTACGATGCAAAACTCGCGTTTCGGGCGCTTCGTAGGGATTCGATGTGAGTGTATCGTCGAAACTGCTACTCGAACTCGGTGCATGGGATATTGGCGTCGATCCCTTTTTTAGGTTGTTCGAAAGCCGTGCGACGATTTGCTCGCCCGAATTTGGCGTCGAAAGATCGGGCGAAATCGACGGAAAATCGCCTGTAATCAGGCTAATCACATCGCTGCGCGGTGCCTCATTCGTCATTACGGGCGGATAGGGGTCGAACTGGCTTCCCCACATATCGATGCGCACTTCGGGCGGCGTATAATCGCCGATTTCGGCAATGAATTGTTCGAGTGCCTGCGCCAAAACGGCATAGCTTGGGTAGCGTTGTTGTGGGCGTTCGGCGAGTGTGTGTTGGAAGAAGCGCATCAACGTCGTTAGCGAATCGCCGGGGATTTGGGCTCGATCGAGCGTGTCCATCATCCCCATCCAACAAGGTTCCCATTCGTCGGGTTGCAACTCGTTGACAATGCCCTGATACAAAAGCGCACCAATGGCATATACATCGCTTTGAACCGATGCGACATCACAACGGCGTACTTCTGGCGCACTAAACTTTTCGCCCAATTCCGTATCGAGGCGGAATTTACGACGCATTGCGGCTTCGACGAATCCTTGCACGTATGTTTCGCCTTTATCGGACAAGAAAATGTCGGACGGCAAAAGCGAATAATGGCACAAATTTTGTTGGTGAGCTGCGTCGAGTATCCGAACGGCATCGAGCAACACAGACGCACAAAAAGCAGGCGTCAGCGGCATCTTCTGCGTCGCCGAAATGGCCTGCATTTCTCCGACGCTTAGCGACGAAAATGCATAGGGATAAACGACATAAACCCCCAACTGGCGACTTATCCCAATCTCGCGCGTTGGCAAAATTCCATCGACGCGTACATGCGCCCTTTGCCGACACGAATCTTGGAAAAACAGCTTCAACTCAGCGACATTGCACAAGTCACGGCTCAATGCCTTTATCGTCACCCACTGCTGTGAGCTGATCTCGGTCGCCAAATACCATTCGTAATGGCGTGGTGAATCAAGCGCTTCTCTGACCGTGTACCCCGGAAACTGTCCATAACGATGATGCATCGAACCTCTTCAGCCAACCAAAAAACAAACGCAGTCCCCCACTGTGACTTGCACGTCATACTTGTACCCTACATTTTCTTTTTCTTCTACTACTAATTGCGAGTTGCGTCGATCGACAAAAGAATGAATAAAGCCCGCCGATCGTCGTTAAGGGCGATGTCTGAGCTCGCGGTGTGGGGCGTGAGCGAAGCGTGATATGCGATTTTGGTCGTATCTTTTGATTATGGAGAAGAGGTTTTTATGAAATTGAATCGAATTTCGTATGTGTTAGCGGGCGCGTTGCTATTGGGTGCGCCGGCTGTGGCGCAAGAGACTGTTCCAGCGGCACCGGCAGCTCCAGAAGCTCCAGCTGCGCCAGAAGCTCCGGCGGTTCCTGTTGCGCCAGAAGCTCCGGCGGCTCCGTCAGCCCCTGCGAAGGCGGCGCCAGTGGCGGCCAAGGGCGCGGCTGTGAAAGATGTGAATGACATTGCGGGAGCGACGGCGGTTTTGGCGAAGTGCGATCAGAATCACAACTATTTTCAAGATCAGCAGATCAAGACCGACATGGTGCTCAATGGTGGAGTGCACAAGAACGTCAAGTATTCGTTCGACACGTATACGCGTGGTTCGAAGCGATCGGTTCGATTTGATGATCCGCCCGAAATGCGCGGCATGGGCGTCGTGACGAAAGGTCGCGATGAGGTCTATGCGCGTTTGCCCGATTCGAACAAAGTGCGTCGCGTTGGTACGCATGCGAAGCGTCAGAGCTTCTATGGTTCCGACTGGTCGATGGACGACATGTCGATGATCTATTTCGAGCAAGATTATGCCGTCGCAAAGGTCATCAGCCTCGACGATAATGGGCATTATACGTTCGAATTGAAGCTCAAAAATGGCGTCGATTTGCCGTATCCGAAGCTCATCGTAAAGATTACGCGCGATACGTTGCTCATGGATTACATCGAGTATTACGACGATACGTTGAGCTTGAAGAAGACGCAGGAGCGATTTGATCTCAAAGATATCGGCTCGGGGCATCAAGTTTACACGCATGTTCGGGTGACCGATGCTGCGACGAAGCACACGACCGATAACTATGTAAAATCGGAGAAGATCAACCAAAACTTCCCAGAAGATACGTTTACGAAGCGTTGGTTGGTGAGATCGCTGTAGAATTGTCAATTCGTCGCAGACGATGGCGTATGGCTCGATCGTCGTAAATGATTGACTATGGCTCGATCGTCGTAAATGATTGACTATGGCTCGCGTGGGGGATTGATCCCGAGCTGGGATTGAACTCGTGTAAAAAGGGCGCCGTATTGAGCGCAAGCGAAATAGGCGACCCAAAAAAGGCGCCGTATTGAGCGCAAGCGAAATAGGCGACCCAAAAAAGGCGCCGTATTGAGCGCAAGCGAAATAGGCGCCTCAAAAGAAGCCGTATTGAGCGCAAGCGAAATAGGCTTCTCGACGCCGTATGCGCCAGTAGCGCAGGCGGCGGCGCCCTTGCATCCCGCGCCTAAAAAATGAATGTTTTGTGCGTTTCATCGTTAGAGAGCCGTTTTTGCGCTTTCCGCATTGGAGAGTGCGTTTTGAGACGATGTAAGGTGAAGAAATGCCAGAACAAGAAAAGCTCTCTTTGCTGAGCCGCATCAGTTTGTGGATTGCGGCGCCGGCGATGAAGTGGGCGGTGGCGATGCTCGTGTTGCTGTTGTTGGTGACGGGCGTGCTCATTCGGCCTGCGATGGACATTGAAAACGACGACGATGTCATCAAGTTTTTGCCACAAGATGACCCTAAAGTCGTGAAATTCATGGAGATTGGCGACCAATTTCACGGGTTGCAGATGGCGATTGTCGGCGTCGAGGCGCGCGAAGGTCACGATTTGTTTAACGTCGACGATTTGATGCTCGTGCGGTTGGCGTCGCGTGAGTTTAAGCTGCTCGAATGCCACGACAAGGAGACGGGCGAGCCGGCGTTTTGCGTCAGTAATACGACGAGTTTTACGGAGATCAAAGATATCGCGCATAGCACGCGAGAGTCGGGCGAAGAAGAGGCGTCGGTGACCGATTTGGTGCCCGATTTGCCCATGCCCGAGGCGTATGCGCAAATGACGCCCGAGCAGAAAAAAGAGGTCGATGCGATGCTCGCCGAGGTGCGTGCGCGAACGCTGAGCCTCGACCACGTGCGCGGTTTCCTCGTGAGCCCCGATGCGCGCGCGGCGGCGATTTATGCGCAAGTCGACGATACGCGCGTCAGTACGAAAGAGGCGGCCGACAAGATCCGCGAAAAAATCGAAGAAATCCAAGCGCGGCTTGGCACCGAAGCGAACCTCTATTATGGCGGTAGCCCCTTTATCGGTGGGTATTCGGCCGACCAAGCGCGACTCGATATGACGAAGTTGTCGCCGTGGGTCATTGGCATCGTCGTGCTCATCATTTTGCTCACGAGTAAGTCGATATTTGCCACGCTCATCGCGCTCTTTAGCGTCGGGATAAGCATGGTTTGGGTCATGGGTGGAATGTCGTTGTTTGGGCTCAAGATGACGCTCGTGGCGACTTCGCTCCCGATATTGCTCGTCGCCTTGGGCAGTGCCTATGCCATCCACCTCATTTCGGCGATGTTGTCGCAACTCGACAGGGGCAAGACGCGCAAAGAGGCAATGCGCAAAGCCCTGATCTTGACTGGGCCGCCGATTATCGTCTGCGTTTTGACGACTGCCGCAGGCTTCTTCAGCTTCCTGACGATGGACGTCACGCCCATGGTCGAATACGGCGCATCGATGGGGATTGCCACGCTCATCATCATGTTTGTGACGTTTTGGTTCGTGACAGCAGCTTGCACGTTGCTCCCGATTAAGCCACAAAAAGAAGGACGCGCGCCGAAATGGGCGATGAATGCCATGAAAAAAAGCGCCGATGCCGTCTATCGCCATTGGAAAGGCGTCGCCGTTGCCGTCGGCATTCTCGTCGTCGTTTGCGCCGGGCTCACGACTCGAGTCGAGCCTCACGGCGATAATAGTTCGCTTTTTGCCGAAGGTTCCCTGCCCGTCGTCGCCGACGATTTCATGAACGATAACTTTGGCGGTTCGAACTTCATCCAAACCGAAGTCAAGGGCAACGTCAATCATCCACTCGTTTTGCGCCAAATCGAGCGCATGACAGCCTATATCAACGCGCATCCGCGCATCGCGGGCATGCAGTCGATTTCCGACGTCATCGTCTTAGTCGGCGGGACCATGGGCGATGGGCAACACATCCCCGCCTCGCCTACGCTCACCGCTACGCTCGCATCGCTCGCTTTTGCCGACGACGCCAGCGTCGCCATGATGGCCGAAATGTCATGGAAAACTTCGCTCTTGCAAATCCGCGTCAAAGGCAAAGATATCAGCGAAGGGGCTCGCGTTTCCGACGAACTCTATGCCGGCATGCACGACCTCTACCAACCTCGAATCGCCGTGCCGCGATCGAAACTCGACGACGAAGCCGCCAAACTCGAACGCGACGAAATCATCCAACACGTCGATTGGATTTTCCAAAAGTACGGCTTCGCTCTCTCGCACGACGACATCGCGCACGCCATCTTCGACGCCCAAACGAGCCTCGACGTCGCCGACATCCGCACCGTCGCCAATATCAACCTCTTCGACGAAAACGACGCCATCATCTATATGGATGAAGAAAAGACGTCGCTCGACGCCCTTTCGGCGCAAATCGCCAAAGCCTTCAAACAAGGCACCTATAGCAAAGAATTCCTCTCTAAACTCCTCGAATCCGTCGCCGAAGACGGCGAAACCGACAATCGCCCCGCCTTCGAAAAAAGCGTCGAATTCATACACCTCGCATTTGAAGACGCCAGCCGCGAGAAACTTCGAAAGATTCGCGTAAATGCACTATTTAATTTGGCAAAAGTCACCGATCGTAGCGAGAAATTCGATCAGCTCGTCGAGAGCGCCGTTTGGTGCCTTGGCGACGAAGTCGCCTTTTTGCCGCAAAATCGCGTCAGCGACGCCGTGCGTCAAGCCGCCATCGATACCCAGTCGTTCGAAGTCATCCCGTCGGGTTACCCCGTCATCTATCGCGCCATGAACGCCTCGGTCATCCACAATCAAATCTGGAGCCTCTGCGCGTCATTTTTCATGGTCTTCCTCTGCCTCGTCTTCTTTACGCGCAGCCTTCGCGTCGCCGCCGTTTCGCTCATCCCCGCCTCCCTCACCGTTTTGGTCACATTTGGCTTCATGGGCGCCTTCGACATCGGCATGGACGTCGGCTCATCGATGATCGCCGCCATTTCGTTGAGCGTTGGCATCGACTACGCTTGCCACCTCATCTGGAAATTCGGCCGCCCCGGCGCAGCCCCACAAGACCAACAAAAGTCGAGCGACCACATGCTCGAAACGACCGGCTGGGGCATCGTCATCAACGCCCTCGAAGTCGGCCTGGCTCTGAGCGTCCTCTACATGGGCGAACTCCTCCCCATGCGCAATTTCGGCGTTCTCACCGGTCTTGCCATGATCGTAAGCGCCCTAGCTTCACTCACGTTGCTATCGGGCCTCCTACGCTTCGCCACTAAAAAACTCCAACTCGAACCCCACCCCGACGAAGACGTCACCTGGAGCACAACCCCTTAGTTGTGCATTTGTTTCGCCCCGCTCGTGCGGGGCGCGCGGGCTACGCCAATACGCCCGCGGTCGCCCTATTTCGCCCTTTGGGCTCAATACGGGCTTTTTTCGCCCTATTTCGCCCTTTGGGGTCAATACGGGCTTTTTTCGCCCTATTTC
>SFMP01000007.1 GCA_004554395.1 Myxococcales bacterium
GGATCGCGAGCGATTTCGTAGGGGGCGAACAACGCGTGCGAATCGCACGAATTGTCGTAGTAGGCTTGGATCGTTTGCGCCGCCACCGTTTTGCCAAAACGCCGTGCCCGGCTCACGCATACAAACCGGCTGTCGGTATCGATCCACTCGTTGAGATACGCGAGAATCCCCGTCTTATCGACGTATGTTTTGGGCTTTATAATCTGCTTAAAGCCCACATTTCCTGGATTGAGAAATCTGCCCATAATTTGCCTCCTCGATCATCGCGTCGGGCAGCGCGGCCACCAGACATACAGATGACCATTATAGCGCGTTGTTGGGGCTATGGCGAGGGGGGGGATGAGATCGCGCTCAACCCTCTCGATTGCGCGATCGAAAGGGTTGAGAGAGAGCGAGGGGAATGACCTCGCCCTCAATCCCCCTCCCCGTCGGGGCGGGGGACGTTTGTGGTGGGTTGGTGCTCATTTTACCCCCGACGATGGGGCGGGGCTACTCGCTATGTGCGCACAAAAAAAAGCGCCCCAGAATGGGGCGCTTTTCAAAACCTCGGCAAGACTCGGACTACACCGAAGCCTCTTCGATTTCCTGTTTTGCGGCATTTCGCTCATTCATCTTCTTAAACCATTTATCCATGATGATCATGAACGGGCAAGAAATGTAGATCGAGTTGACCGTCGTAATGCAGATACCGATCGACATGATGATGGCGAAATCGCGCGTCGTTCCCGACCCGATGAGTGCCAACGGTACGACGGCAAAAAGCGTCGTTGCGCTCGTCACGGTCGTTCGCGACAAGCAGTCGTTGATCGACTTGTTGACGATCGTCTCGAGCGGCGTCTTTGGATCCGAAAGCCCGATATTCTCGCGGATGCGGTCGAAGTTGACGATCGTATCGTTGATGCCGTAGCCGACGAGCGTGAGGAATGCCGCGACCGTTTCGAGCGTAATTTCGAGCCCGAGCACGACGACAAAGCCCCAAGCGACGAGCGTACTCATAGCGAGCGAAATGATGGCTGCGGGGGCATAACGCGAGTCGAAGCGGATGGCGATGTAGAGAAGCATGAGCCCCAAAGCCATGAGAATGCTCACGATGGCATCGCTACGGAATTTATCGCCGACTTCGGCACCAACCGTGACGATTTCGTCGACACCCGTTGCCTCGTCGAATCGCTCGCCAAACGTATCGTTGAGCAATTTCACGACGTCGTTTTGAATGCCTTGCGGCTTGACGGTATAGCGATTGAGACTGGCTTCGTAGACGACTTCGGCTTCGAGTCCTGCGCTCATGAGTAGGGCGCGAACATCTTCGTCGGCCATGGGCGTTTCGGGGGCTTCTTGCCCCGCCGCCGGCACGAGCGTCACGAAGAAATCGCCTCGGATACCGTCTTCGATCTTCGGATTACATGCCGGCCACTGACCGACGGTCAAAACGTTACCCGATTTCGTCACGACGCTATTCGTAAACGTCTCGTGAATTTTATCCATATCGGCGCATTTGAGCGTCGTCGTCGTGCGCGTGCGCACGACATAGCGCGGTTTCGCTTCGTCGGTGCCGATCGATTGAACCGACACGCTCTCGAAACGCGGATCGTCGACGAACAACTTGCGAACTTCTTCGGCACCGACGGGCTGGTCGAAGTGCATCGTTATCGACGTACCACCTTCAAAGCTCGTTCCCCAGTTTGGGCCAATGACAAACGTCAATATGAAACCGACGAGCGCGAGCAAAAAGATACCGATCATCACGGGTTTGCGATGCGCAATGAACTGAATATTCGTATTTGGTTTGATAATTGTAAATTGAGCCATGTTTCAAACCTCTTAAATCGACAGTTTTTCGTTGTTGATACGAACTTTGAGCTCGAAAATCGTACGGGAGACATAGAATGCCGTGTAGACCGTCGAAATAATACCGAGTAGCAAAGTGATGGCAAAGCCTTTGACCGGACCCGAGGCAAAGTTCATGAGGACAACTGCGGCAATTGCCGTCGTAATATTCGAGTCGAGGATCGTCCAGAGTGCTTTGTGGAAGCCGATAAAAATGGCTTTGCGCGGCGTTTCGTTATCGCGCAACTCCTCTCGGATGCGTTCGTAAACGATGATGTTGGCGTCGATTGCCATACCAATCGTCAAGACGATACCGGCGATACCGGGCATCGTCAGGGCGGCGCCCATCGAAGCCATACCCGCCATGATGAATACGATATTGCACAAGAGCGAAAACGAAGCGATGAAACCGCTACTGCGATAATAGATGCACATGAAGAGGAAGATGAACACGAAGCCGATCGCCAACGCTTCCATACCCGATTTAATCGAGTCCATACCGAGCGACGGACCGACGAGCGTTTTGTATTCTTGGCGAATCGGAGCGGGCAACGCACCCGAACGGAGCGAAACGACGAGGTTGTTGACTTCATCGAGCGTTTGCTGGCGATTGCCACGCCCCATTTCGATCGAAACGTTGCCGCCAGGGATTTCACTACGAATGACCGGATCGCTGACTAAGACGTCGTCCATGAGAATGGCGAGCTGATCGCCGACGTGTTGCTTCGTAATTTCGTAGAACACATCGCCGCCGTTTCGATCGAGTTTGAGCGATACGTAAGGCATATTCGTATCGGGGTTGCTCGCCGGATACGCCGCTTCGACGTTTTCGCCCGAAAGCGATGGCAAGTCGGTGCGAACGAGTCTCATGCGCCAACGCGTCGGGAGTTTCGACACATCGGTGCCTTCTTCGACTTCGTAGGCGCGTTCGCGCACATCGATTTTTTCGTAGGCGATTTCGCGCCCGCTAGGAATGTCGACTTCGTTGCGGAGGGCGAATTCTTTGAGGATTTCTTTACCCGTCTTTTCGACGCGTTTCGTCGCCGGATCGACGATATCGTCGGCGCGAAGCGTACCGCCCCCCACCGAAATCAACTGCTGATCGTCGGCCGTTAGGCGCTGGCTAAGCGTCGTAAACACGGCGATATTCTCTTCGCGCGGCGCGACGAGTTTGAACGTCAAAACGGCCGTCGTCGAAATGAGCTTTTCGGCTGCGGCGACGCGCGAACGCGAAAGGCCCGGCAACTCGACGGCAATATTGCGCCCCGATTCGACGCGAACGTTGGGCTGGGCAACGCCCAATCCATCAATGCGCTCGCGGATGATTTCGACGGCCTGCTGAACGGCCGATTCTTCCGACTCTTTGAAGTAATTGTCGCGCAAGCCCAATGTCACCGTATTGTCGAGCGATGTCGAAATGGCGAGCATCGGGAAATCGTAGAGAAACTTCGAATCGACCTTCTTCGCATCGTCGGAATTGTCGAACGTCAACGCGACTTGGTCGAGTTCGCGATCGACGCGATACGTCACGGCAATGCCCTGATTTGCCAGTGCACTGCGGATATTGGCGGCATTCGACGCGAGTTTGTCGTCGATAGCCGAATCGATATCGACGGAATAACGCAACATGAGACCGCCCTGGAGGTCGAGACCGAGCGACAACGTCTTCGACTTCAACCACGAGGGCAAACTCGTATACCATTCGGGCAAGGGTGGATTGCGTACGGCATTTTCTTCGTCCTGACCGACGACTTCGTCTTTAGACTCCGGATAGAGCGCCATTTCGACGACAGTCGGCATCAAAATGACGCACGACACGATTAATAAAAACACTAACAGGGCGGCTCTAGCCCACCAGCTTCGCGACATCGCGTAACCTCATTTCATGATTCAATGCTATGACTTGGGAACGAAAGCAATCGATCACCTAACGGGCGCCGATCGCCGCATTCGCCCTTATGAACGCGTATTTTGGGCACCGTCGCGACGCATTCCGTCGCGCGACGGCTTCCCCGACCGCTTTGTGCGGTCTATCAACTCTTCGCTTCTTTGTCTTTGTCGTCACTCTTACTATTCTCGGCGGTCGCTTCTTCGGCTGTCAAATTCCGCGCAATGCCCTCTAAGTGCATCTTGACTCGACAACGATCGCCGTATGCCCCCAAATCGACGATTACATTCTCGCCATCGACTTCGACGACGACGCCGATAATCCGCGCCACCGTCACCACGCGATCGCCTGCCTTGATGGCCTGAAGCATCGCTGCATACTTCTTCTGTGCATTGCGCTGCGGCAGTATCGTGATGAATATGAAGATGACAAAAAAGACGACTAGGAATATAACACCACTCATTCCTTCCATATATCAAGCCTCTTAAGACGCAAAACAAATGAGCTAAAAAGCCAAAACCGCTCGATTAAAAGCGGCTTCGGATAAAAAACGCCGACCGCTCTTACCAAAGAATGGCGAAACGGTCAATCGTTTATGCTTGACAAATCCATCAGTTGCGTTTTGTCAATGACTTTTTAGCACCTATCGCACCTTGTTTTTCACTTTGCGCCATCGGCGAAAAATCGCCCCACCACTACGAACTCGCTCGAGCCATCTTTTCGGCTTTCGACATAAACCGTTCAAATGCTACAGGGCGCGGGCTCGTCAACGTCATCGGTTCGTGTGTCACGGGGTGAAGGAGCGAAATCGCCTCGGCATGCAAACACATGCGTCCAGGCGTTATCGACTGGATCGACCGAAATTTCATGCCATAGAGCGGGTCTTCGACGATATATAGTTCGCAAGAAGACAAATGTACGCGAATTTGATGCGTTCGCCCCGTAATCGGTTCGCAACGATAAACCCCAATATATCCCTCTCTAAACTCGACAATTCGCTCGCAAAATACGCGCGTCTTCGCCGGTTTCCTGTTTTTCCCAGTCGTCGAAAACATTTGCATCTTGGGCGATTTCTTCGCCCCCCGAGCCATTGCCATCGATCTGGCTTCGTCGGGTTTTGCTTCGCCAATCGGCGCATCGATAATCCACGATGCGCCCGGCGTTCGATACTTCGGGCACACGCTATGCGGCATGGCGCATAGCGCGACATACGTCTTGCGAATCGTATGATTTTGGAACTGATCCGATAACGATGGATTCGCTTCTTTCGACTTCGCCAACACGAGTATGCCACTGGTGAGCGCATCGAGCCGATGATGGAGCGCGGCATAGCCCCCCGATTGGGCACAATGCCGCATCACGGCGGCATAGGCATTATCGCGCTTCGGATCAAGCGTCGGCTGACTCGGGAGCCCGTAGGGCTTTTCGATGGCAATCATTGCCTCGTCTTCGTAGAGTATATCGCGATCGGTTATCGTCCAAATGTCTCGAGTTTCCATCTTTCTGCGCCCTGTCGCCATCATCGCCCGCGAGTTCTTATCCATGTAGTAGCTATTCTGCCCCAATACCGCGCCATGCTCTGGCGGCGATGGGATAGAGTCCGTGGATCGATCAAAAAAAGGTCTGCGCTAATGCACAGACCTTCGAACATCTGATGAGCTTATTTGCCCGTCTTCTTGAGATCCATGAGAATCATCTTCGTCACGGCTTTGAGGCATTCGAAAACGCCCGTGCCATCGGCGGCACAAGCTTCGAAATCGGGAACTTTCGGATACCAATGGTTGAGTTCGCTGCGCAACATTTCGACGGGGAGCGCATTGGGCAAATCGCGCTTATTGTATTGAATGACGAACGGAATTTTTTCGACGTCGTAGCTATAAGCGGCGAGGTTGTCGAGGAGGTCGTCCATCGAGATGAGGTTTGCTTCGAGGCGTTCGGCTTGGCTATCTGCGACGAACACGACGCCATCGGCGCCTTTCATGATGAGGCGACGGCTATTGGCATAGAAGAGCTGCCCCGGCACCGTATAGAGGTGAAGTCGCGTCTTGAACCCGCGAATCTCGGGCAATTCGATGGGCAAAAAGTCGAAATAGAGGGTACGCTCTTGCTGCGTTTCGAGGCTGATGAGCTTGCCGCGCGTATCGTCGTTTGTCGCGGAATAGATGTGCTTGACGTTCGTCGTTTTCCCACACAATCCCGGTCCGTAATAGACTATCTTGAGGACGATTTCTCTGGTCGTGTAATTAAAAAAGGACATGAGTGACCCACCTAATCTTCAGTACATGGAACGGGCAATACTTCGAGCCCAAAATCGCTAGCTAGTAAACCCCAAAAGAGTATTTCTGTCAAATATCGCGACATGTGAGATCGATTTGCGCTTGACACGAGACGTGCCAAGCGCACCGACGGATTTAAACGCCCACCCTAATACCACATATTTCTAGATAAGTAATCCGAATTTTCAGGGGAATGCGATCGCCTAATTGACCACATCGAGCGCCTTGGGCGGCACCAGTATCGAAACCTGACGGCGCCCAAAGACGAGCCCCGTCGTCGGATTGATGACGTCGATATAGGCTTTGAAAATTTGGAATTGATCGGTCGGCTCGACGCAATCGTCGTTTTGAGCCACGACGGTGAAATGTAGCCTTGCACCATCGACATTGGGATTCGCCGTGCCCGGAGCGAAGTTCTCGAAGCCGTTATCGTAATCTGCGCCGTTGAGCTTTTTGGGCAAAGCCGTCGGATTGCACGATTTCTCGGGCTCTTGGGGCGGTGGCAAGTATTTTGTCGCCACGACGCGCTTGATAAAGCAAGCCGTCGTCTTCGACGATCCGGCAATTGGCTCGCCCTCGACGCGCGTCGAAACTTCGTAAGTTCCGTATTTGACGAGCGCCGCGACGCCTTTTGTCACCGTCTCCGAAACGTCGCTTTGCGCCGCTTCATAATAGAGCACGCATTGATCGGTCTTTTCGCCTATCGTCACAGGGTCCGAAATCTTCGTCCCGAGGCAACATTTATTTGCCCCACACGCACCTTCAAAAGCGCAAGCCGGCACGACGGCGTCCGACTCGCGCGACCAAGTCGTCATCTGCCCCAAATCGTTTGCATGGCAGGCTTCGCCATTCGAAGGCACGCCTAGCGTAATGACGCGAATCCCCTTCGAGCGAAGCACGGGAACGAGATCGGCCGTATAGTGCGGATCGACGACCGAATCGACGACTCCATTATAGGATAAATAAGAATATTTTTCGGTCATCGAGGAATTATAAACGTTCAGCGCATCGTGCGAATAGACGTCGGTCGTATGCACGACGACGGGCAACGAACTTTGGCGAAAATCGACGCCACCCCATGTATTTGGCGCATTGACGTTTGCCGGCGTCGACCCTCCGTTCCAATTCTTTGTAATTCGATCAATAGCACCCGTTCCATCGGGATGCACTCCGATGAGCCAATAACCAGTTGCGCTGTTCGTTTTCCACGCCGTGCCAACGCCCGTGGCAATCTGATAGAGAGATTCGGCGCCACTTTCGGCGCCATCTTCGCCATGGCGCGTCGTGAATAGGCTTTTTTGCGTATACGACGTGACGACTTCCGCATCGGTCGAAACTTTGCCCAAAACGCGGAACGGCAAATCGCCTGCCGTTGCATTGCCATGCATTTGATAAAAGGCATTTGCAATGATTGTCCCTGCAGAATTCTTAATAACAGCGGGAACTGCCGTCACACCTACCGGATAATCGTCGAAATTCGTCAGGGCAAACCCCGTATCGGGGACGATTTTGCGAACGCGATCGATCGTATTGCCGATATTCGTTTTGACGTTTTCAATCGCTTCGGTCATCGACGCCGTCGTATCGACGTTAAACACGAGGTCGAGTTTCGATACTTTTGGGATAAATTCGAGGATATCGTCTTTGGAATCGCCTTGATAAGGCAATTCGAAATAGAAATCGAAGACGTCTTTGACGGTGAGATTTGGATTGCAGACGATGTCGAAAACGCTCGATATCGTGCGCCCATCGAGCAAACCATGGACGATGGCGTATTTTCCGGCGGCGATTTCCGAGGCATCTGGATACCCATCGCCATCGGCATCGGGGCGATTGATGCTCGAAACGCCGCCGCAATTGGGCTCTTCGTCGTCGGGTACACCATCGCCATCGCAATCCCGGCTACGGAAACAATACGTCACGAGGCCTTCGGGCGATGTATAGGTGAGTAGATTGCCCTCGGCATCGCGCTCCGCGCCATCGGGGATCGTATCGCCATCGCTATCGAGCGAATAGCGGTCGAGAATCCCATCGCCATTGGAATCGTAGTAACTTTCGATAACATCGGGGATCGTATCGCCATCGCTATCGGTCGACAAGTAATCGGGGATCGTATCGCCATCGGCATCCCACGGGGTTTCGGGCGTTCCAAATGCGCACGGCACGCCGTCGCAATGCCGCCCAGCGACGACTTCATTGCCGACGACGACCGTAAACCCGGCGATTTCGATGTTGTCGTTGGCGCCATCGCCATCGTTATCGAAATCTTGAAAGTCGGCAACGCCATTGCCATCGGTATCGATGGGCTCGGCGCAAAGATGATCCGGATTGTTTTTGTCGGGCTTCGGCCAAGCGCCGTCTTGATAGGTCAGTTCGGGGTTTCGGCAACCTTCGAACGAATCGGGTATGCCGTTGCCATCGCTATCGGGATCTTGGAAATCGGGAAGCGTATCGCCATCGCTATCGATGGGTTCAATGGCGGGATTCCCCTCGTTGCCCGCTTCGATCGAGTCGGGGATCGTATCGCCATCGCTGTCGAGGTCGAGGTAATCGGGAACGCCATCGCCATCGGTATCGCGACTGAGCGAATCGTTTTCGAAGTTTCTGCCTTCGTAGATGTCGGCTATCGTATCGCCATCGCTATCGACAAACTGTTGTGTCAACTTGCACGTGCCATCGATACACGTTCCGATGCGGCAGTAATAAGCCGAATGGCTCGCGCAAGCCCCACCCTCGTCGACGACTATCGTGCACTTTAGACCGCGACAAGAAAGCCCATTGCCACAATCGGCAGCGCCGACGCAATCCGCACCGACGCGATCGTTACACACATTGCCGACGCAATAACCACTGGCGCAATCGCCGTTAGAATTGCATTTCACAACGCTCGGATCTGGGTTGGGGTCGAGATCGATGAGCGCACAAACGCCATCGGCACACTTGCCCGAAAGGCACATATCGTTTGAGCTACACGCGCTCCCATTGCGCAAGCGCGTCGAACACGTATTGGCGATGCACTGCATATCGCCCGTGCAATCGCTATCGGAACTACACGACGCCTCGGATGGCGTAGGAGTCCCACCCGTCGTCGAATCGTCGGTGCAAGCATTTTGCCCCAATGCCACTGCCGAAAGCGCTACTGCAAACACCACTTTAGATATCGAATGATCCATCGAAACCTCCATCTGTATCTGAAAGGTTTAGCCAACACAAAAAACACCCAATGATTTTAGCAGATTTTTGAAAATCATTCTATAAGCTCCAAATTGATGCGTTCAAAAAAAAGAGCCCGTATTGCCGCAGGCAATAGGGCGACACGGGCGCGTATTGAGCGTTAGCGAAATAGCGCACGAGCGGAGCCGTATGGAGCGAAAGCGAAATAGGCGGAGCCAGAGCCCGTATTGCCGCAGGCAATAGGGCGACACGGGCGCGTATTGAGCGTTAGCGAAATAGCGCACGAGCGGAGCCGTATGGAGCGAAAGCGAAATAGCGCACGAGCGGAGCCGTATGGAGCGAAAGCGAAATAGGCGGAGCCAGAGCCCGTATTGCCGCAGGCAATAGGGCGCCCCCCCAAAAAAACACGCCGCCCGCGTGGCGACGCTGACGACACAGGTGCGCAAGGAAAATCAAAAAGTCGTTTTTTTGTCAGTTTGATGCAGATGCTAGGAAGCTAGGAGGAGGGCGCATGAGCGTACTCACGTACGTGATTGCGCTCGACGACGACGCTGACGACGCAGATGCGCAAAATGACAAAAAAACTATTGGATGCGCTGGATGGGGAATACGGTTGTGCAAAAATTACCGCCGTAAAGCTCGACGAGCTCGCGCAGACGCGCATAAAACGCGTTCGAAACGACGATATTGCCGCGTTCGGTCGAGAAGATGGGCACGTCGCGCGTGAAGGGGTTGTTGGCGATTTTGAAGTCGAAACCGGTCAGCCGTGGCGAGGTGAAGCCGAAGGCGCCCCAAGTGGCGTCGCTGTAGGCGTTGAAATCGAGCTCGCTGTGGATGACGGGCAAGATGATGCGATAGAAATGGTAGATGGCGTTTTTGAGCACGGTCGGTTTGTAGCCGAGCCATTGCCAAGCGAAGGCGACGGCGTCGTCGACCGAGTGGCGCGGGGGCACGACGATGCCCGTTTCGACGGCTTTGCAGTTGGGCGCCAGCTGTTTGATTTGATCGGCGATGTTGGGCATGACGACGAGTGAACCTTCGACTGTCGTATGGATGGGGTCGATTTCGAGGTTGAATTCGTCGGCGAGTATTTCAGCGATTTCCCAATAGAGCGCGATGTCGCCGTTGGGGAGGAAGCCAAAGAGTTGGGGGAAGTTGTTTGCCATGTCGATGTCGAGCGGCGGGTCGGTGTTTTGCACGTTATAACCCATCGTCGAAATCGGGTAATGCCAGAGGCAGAGCTCTTCCGAGAAAACGGGAATATTGATGAGCAACGATTGCGTTTTGTCCCAAGTGCTGGGGAATTCGTATTGCAAGTCGCTGCGGAGGCACATTTGCGTGTGCATGGTGTATTGCATGCCCATGCCTTGGATGTCGAGCAAGAGCTCGTCGAGGTCGCTGATTTGCAATATCGTCGAGTCGAAACACGAATCTTCCGACCGATCGGCGGCAAAGATGTCGTCGTGCGACCGATCGGTGCGCGGATTCTCGACGTAAAACGGCTCCGAAAGCGGGAATTCTCTATAGGGCGTGAGGTCTTCGCGCGACTCGGGAAACAAAAAACCGCGCGGCACAAAGCAGGAATCGTAGGGGGCGACGATCGATTCGCTCGGCGCCTTGATGTGTGGTGGAAGATGAACCACTTTTCGTTTGTCGGACATGTATGGCTCGCTTTTGCAACAAATTGAGACAAATCAGTAGCTTAGAGACGCACTAAACTACGAAAATATCCGCAACATAGTACATATTTGGCGATTGTTGCTAGCTTTTATCGACCTCTACCGTCGAGAAAAACTCGCCTGCCATACAAGTTTGGCTTGAAAAAATGCCCGTTCGCTTTATAGTACGTCGCCCTTTCTGTACGGTGTTAAAACGAAACGCAACCGTGCGACGTTTTAACGCTTCGTTTTGGGAGTATAGTTTTACCGATTTACGCCATGGAGAAGCTCAACGATGCTTCAGGACTTACGTGATCAGAAAAATTCTGCGCTGATCGTCATTCTTTTCGCCGTTATCATCATCGTCTTCATCTTTATGTTTGGTCTCCCGAGCAAAGACTCGTTGTCGTCGAAGGGCCAAACCGATGTCGCCGTCTTCAATGGCGAGCATTTGTCGCGCAAAGTACCTCACGAATTGATGCGAACGATGATCCTCAATCAATACGACGACAGCATATTTAATAATGTTCAGTATCCGCAAATCGCGCGACAAACTGCCGAGGGCATTGGCGTCATCTATTTGCTAGCCGACGAAGCCCGAAAAGCCGGGCTACGCGTCAGCGACGAAGATTTGCACGACTACATTACGAATTGGGAATCGGGCAACGCCGACATCCTCCGATATGGCTTCCTCCAAAAGAACGTCTTTTCACAGCGCAGTTATAATGATGCATTGCGACGCATGCAGCTCTCGTCGCGCGACTACGAAAGCTACAAACGCGAAGAACTCCTCGCCCGCCGCTACCTCACGCTCCTAGCCTCGTCGATTACCATCTCCGACGCCTCGCTGTGGGATGCCTACCAAGAGGCCAATGCCACGGCATCGCTCGAAGTCATCCGAATTACCCCCGAAAACGTCCTCAAAACGTTCAAGCCACTCACCGACGAAGAAATCCGCGCCTTCGCCACGACCGGAAAAGCCGACATTCAAGCATTCTACGACGCCAACATCGCGCGATATACGACGCCCGAAAAAGTCAAAATGCAACAAATCGTCATCACCAAACAATTCGGAACGGTCCAGAATCCGGGCGCCAAGACGGGCAAAACGCTCCAATCGGGCGAGCGATTCCAAATCGCCAAAAAAGAAGCCCTCGAACCCAACGTCGATTTCGCACAAGCTTACGCCGACTACGACGAATCCGACGATAAATCGCTCCAAGGCATGACCGGTCTCATCGCCGTCGAAATCATGGCGCAAGAAATTCAAACCGCCATCGAAGGCAAAAAAGTCGGCGACGTCTTCACCGCCGAACTCGGCGACCGCTACGTCATCGGCAAAATCGTCGAACGCCACGAAACAGTCGTCAAGCCACTCGACGAAGTCACCAACGAAATCGCACGCCAGCTCCTCGAAGAGCGACGAATCGCCGCCAAAACGCGCGAAATCACGACGAATATCTTGGCTCAAGCCGCCACCACGCCGCTGGCCGAACTCATCGACAAAACGATGTATGCCGGCATTTTAACCGAAGCCCCCAAAGCCCCCGTCGCACCCGTCGCCACCGACGACGATAACGACGCCGACACAGACACAGCCGCCGATAACGACGCAAATGCCGACGCAGCCGATACAGACGCGGCAAACGACGCAGCCGATACAGATGCGGCAAACGACGCAGCCGCCGGTACAGACGCAGCCGCCGATACAAACACGGCCATCGCGCAAGCCGAGCCGCAATACGTCGACCTCCCCACCGACCTCATCATCATCCCCGAATTCGAGCGCACCAAAGTCGCCTCATTCAACGACGTCACGGCAAACACCAACTACATCCAAGGCATCGGCGTCAACGACGACCTCGCTCGCGACATCCGCGCCGCCGCCCCCAACACCGTTCTCGCGCAATCCTACGCCATCGGCAAAGACACCGTCATCGTCAAAGTCGTCTCAAAAAAAGAAGCCGACCGCGCCGCATTCGAAGCCAACCTCGAAGCCCTACGCTCCGGCGCCATCCAAGCCCGCGTCGTGGCACTCATCGGCGACACCGACGCCATCATCAACCTCAAAGGCGGCTACGGCATCTGGCTCGAACAAATAATCAACGACGCCATGCAAAAAGGCACGCTCCGCATCGAAAGCGACTACTTCACCAAGCTCTCCACGCGCATCCAAAAGAGACAAGAAGAGCAAAACAACCCACAATAGTGCTTTCTATACCGCTTAATCGCTTTCTAGCCCCACCTCTCGTGGGGCTTTTTAAAGAAAACTACTCGTCATCGTTCAAATCTTCGAAATCGTCTTCTTCATCGTCGAAATCGAACACTTCCTCGCCAATGGCCTTGAGTAATTCCTTAATTCGATATCGGATATCGGAATTTTTGCTCGACTTATAGACCCCCTGAAGCGCCGCAATCGTCTCGCGGTCGCGGTGTTGTTCGCCATCGGCGACGAGGAACTTCTGCAACAAAGCAATCGCGCGTAGCCGCGCCACGAGCCCATATTGCCCAAAAGACACCGGATCTTTGAGCAACGACATCAACGTCGGGCGCAGTTTTCGGTTATCGCAAAGGTCGCTATACTTGAGCAAGAGCTCGAGCGTTTCGGCGATGCAAGCAACGGTCTTTTCGCGCTCAATCCCCGCGCACATGCTGTCGATAGCCCTTTGCGATGGATCGTGCGAAAGCACATAGCGAACGACGGGACTCGCCAAACGCGGCCGCTCGTAATAAATCGCAAACAACGCATCGACGAGCGCTGGGTCGTCTTTTATCTTCTCGAGGTAATACTTCTGGATTTCGTGTAGCGAAACGCGCTGAAGCGCATCGAGGATGACGTTGACGGCGGCAACCTTATCGGGATGAACGGCAAACCAAGTATCGGCGGCGGTCTGAGCGAGTGCGCTGTTTTCGCAACGCAACCAGACGGCGATCGTTTCGAGCGCGACGGCCGAGGCTTCGCCGCGTATCCGAGCCACTTTCATCGCATTGATTTGGGCAAATTCCGACGCATCCGACATCAGGCGCAACACCGCCGATTCATCGCACGTCTTCGAAAACGCCTCGAGTTCATCGTCGGTCAAAAAGCGCTGATAGAATTCGACATCGTCTGTCGCACTTGGCGCATATTCGACGGGGGCTTTGGCGGGCACCCACTGCGGATATTCTTCGTCTGAATCTTTCTTTTCGTAGAGCCCTAGCGCAATCGATATATCTTCTTGTCGCGACGGATCTTTGTGATGGTGCAGTATTTGGGCGATGCGCGTGCGGACGAACTCGCGCGTGCGAACGCTTTGCAAGGCGACGAGTAGCGCATCGGTATATCGCTGTGGCGACAGCGCAATCACTTGGACGACGGCATCGAACATCGTCTCGCGCGTATCTTCGAGCGCACTCATCACGGGTTCGACAGCGCGTTCGGCATAGCTCCGCAGCAAATCGCCTATCGATTCGCGCAACGTGCGCCCCGCACTCGGCAAAAGCGGCAACACCTGCGGCAACACGAGCTCGGGGTACGATTTGAGCTTTGCACACAGCTTCACCACAGCCTCGTTGACTGCCTCGTTTCGGTCTTTGAGCAAGATGAGAGCGACGAGTAGCGTATTGCTCGATATCTCATCGCGCGACGCCAAACTGCGCACAACAGCTATCCGTACCGATGCATCGGGATCGCACATCATCCGCTCGACCGTTTGAATGTCGAAGCAATGGCACAAACGGCTCAAAGCCCGTTGCAATTCGCTCGGCTCTTCGCGATCTTGAGCCGTCAAATTCATCAATAAAATGCGGAGTCTTTCGAGGAATACCGAAATATATTCTCTCTCTTTGCCACTCGAGGCGGCAAAATCCTCGACCACCCGATTCACCGCCTCGACGGCCGGCGCCACGCCCGATTTCATACACGACAAGATGTATTGGCTTGCAATATCGCGCGATCGCGCATCGCCCGCCGTCAATACGTCGATGCTCTCGGCGACCCAAATGTTGAGAATCCGCGCGATTTCGAGCGTATTTTGAACGAGGCAAGGTTCGTTGCTCGTCACCATCGAGGCGATGTTAAAGCTCTGCGATCCAAAGATTTGGGCCTCGCGATACAGCTCGATCGTCGTCAAAACCGACGCGCGCAACCGCCCCATCATTTGGTCGTCGATGTAGTGATCTTCGTCGTGTAAGATCTTTCCAGTCGTCCGATGAACTTCATCGCAGATCGCCTCCCCTCCCTCGGCGCAAAGCGTTTCCGTCACATCGGAATCTTGGATTTCCGAGCCATCGCCAACGCCCGGCGTTTCGTGGGCATCTTGCGTTTCGTGGGCATCTTGCGTTTCGGGGGCATCTTGCGTTTCGGGGGCGTCTTGCGAATCGCTCACGGCGTCGTCATGTTCGTTGACATTCGCATCATTTTTAATAGTAGTATCGTCGCTAGAGACGACATTTTCGGCGTCTTGAGCTTTAGAGTTCGATTTCTTTTTAGCCATGCGTTCGAATCCTTCTTCAACTGCGCACGCGAGCGTGCGACCTTTTCTCTCAAAATCACATGGCTTTTATCATATTACAGAACAGAGGCATCATGCAAGCACGACATCAAGCAATCCCCGACACGCTCACGCGTGGCACGCTCCATCCCTTGCCCGCGGGCACATCGGTTGGCGTCCTCCTTCTCCACGGATTTACGTCGAGTTTATCGGCGGTCAGCGGTTTCGTTCCATTCCTCACCGATCGCGGCATCGACTACGAAATGCCCGTTTTGCGCGGTCATAACACCACGCCCGAAGCCCTCATCGGCGTCCGCGCCAGCGACTGGTACGACGATGCATACGCCGCCCTCGAAAAACTCGCTCAACGCGTCGATCGCGTCGTCATCGTCGGGCTCTCGATGGGCGGCGTCACGACGCTACAACTCTGCGCAAAACGCCATCCCTGCTCCCCAAAAATCGCAGCCGCCATCACTTGGGCTCCCGCCCTGGCTTTCGTCAATCCACTCGCCAAATTGGCGATTCCTTTGTCGCATTTCGTCAAATTCTGGCATGGCCAAGATTCATTCCGAGATCCAGAATGCCGAAGAAAATGCGAAAATTATCCAAAATTTCCGACGAAATCATTTGTCGAGCTCCTACACTATGCTAAAGAGACGTCCGAGATGCTCGACGACGTCGAAGTTCCTCTGTGCATCGTCCACTCCGAGCGCGACCAGGTCATCCCATACAAGCGTTCGAAGCGGCTATTCGGCGACGTCTCAAGCGCCTACGTCGAATTGCATACGCTCCATGCGTCGGGGCACGAACTCGGGCAAGATTGCGAAGCCAATCGCGTTTTCGAAATCTCCATCGACTTCATCGAACGGCTCATCGACAAAGCGAGCTCTCGTTGCGAAGCATCGTCTATTTAGAGACGAGCCACCATGCGACGCGATACGCGTTCTAAAGCCATGCGTCTATTTCCCAGTTAGCCTCAATTTCATTGAACAAACTCGCGCCATTTGGCGTTTATTGGACGTGCGCATCTATGGCAAATGGGCACCTCGACGGGCAAAAGTGCGCACACTTGCCCGTCGTCCAACTCGACCGTTGTGTTCAGTGCTCAAAATACCAAAACTCGAGAAGATCGCCTAAAAACCGCCCTTTCTAAACATACCATTCATGTGAACGAAATCTCAATTTCGATCATAACTCGTTGAAAAGAGTGA
>SFMP01000073.1 GCA_004554395.1 Myxococcales bacterium
CACCATCGGGGGCATTTGGGCGGCGCGCGGTGCCCCCATTGCAGGCGGATTGGTTGGCGCGGCGCTCGCATCGGGCGCCTGTGGCGCGACGAGATTGCGCCCGCCGCTGCTAGGCATGATGCCCATCGAATTGGGGTTAAAAGTCATGGGCGCTGCCGACGCCGACAGCGCATTGCTCGCCGACGAAGCGACTTGCTCGGCGGCGACTTTGGCCATTTCGTCGTCGAAGACTGGCTGATTTGGCATCGTCGGGCGATAGGTGCCGTGCGAAGAGATCGGACGCATGCTGACGCTTCGCAAATCGGGATTCGATCCGTATTGCGGGACTTGGAGCATGGGCGCATTGAGTTTTGGCATGCCGAGCCCTGGCATTGCGGGAGGCATGGGGCGATTGCCCGCCATGCCGCCTTGTGGCGCCATGGCGACGCCTTGTTGCGGCGTGGCACCCTGTGGCACGACGGGATGCGGTTTGGGTTGTTGCGCCGGCGCGCCCAATCGCGTTTCGTCGATGAATTCGACGGCGACATCGCCGAATCGGATCTTGTCGCCGGGCTTGATTTCTTGCTGATTAATGCGAGCGTTGTTGACGTATGTGCCGTTTGAGCTCTTGAGATCGTAGAGGAAATAGCGCCCATTTTGGTAGACGATTTTGGCGTGATAGCGCGACAACGACTTTGCCGGTATGAGGACCTTGTTACCCGGATTGCGGCCGATCGTCACTTCGGGTTGCTGCGCATTCACATCGACATAAAATGTCTGATAATTTTCATCACGGTAGACGACTCTAGCCACTTTAACCTCACTCCATTATGTGATAATCGCCCAAAAAGATTAGAATCACGCCACCACTATACCACGAACGCAAGTCGATCATAAAGTAAAATAGAAAGCGTAGCCGACGCCGTATTGACCAACGGGAAATAGGCGGCGACACCCAAGCGGAGCCGTATTGAGGCAAACGCCGAAATAGGCGTAGCCGACGCCGTATTGACCGCAGGGAAATAGGCGGCGACACCCAAGCGGAGCCGTATTGAGGCAAACGCCGAAATAGGCGTAGCCGACGCCGTATTGACCGCAGGGAAATAGGCGGCGAAAAGAGAAAAAAGAACGCGATGGGAGGAAAGTGGCGTAGAATGGTGGCGATGGTGGAAATAAGAAATGGTGGAAAAGAAGCCGAACGAGGAGGATAGAAGCGATGCATATCATTTATAATAAGTCGAAGGGTGGCGAAGTTTCTGTCGATAATGATGGATTGGGTGAAATTTTAGGCGGAGATGTAGCAGGCTTGGCGAAGGAAGTTGTCGAGCGATTGAAGGCGAAGGGCGAAACGCTATCGTTTGCCGAGAGTTGCACGGCGGGCAATGTGTGCCGGCGCATCGGTGGCGTAGCGGGTGCTTCGGCGGTGTTTATGGGCGGAGTGGTGAGCTATGCCGTCGAAATTAAAAAGCGCATTTTGGGCGTCGATGAAAAGATAATGCAGAAATATGGCGTTGTGAGTGAAGAAACTGCCGTAGAAATGGCGCGAGGCGCATTAAATGTGATGCAGACGACGTGGGCGGGTGCGGTGACGGGGTATGCAGGCCCGGGGGGCGGCGACGAACACGCAAGCGTGGGAACGGTGTGTTTTGCGGTGGCGCATTGCGGTGGCGCGGTGAGGGCGTTTCGGCGCGAGTTTGAGGGGGAGCGTGGGGAGATCGTCGAGGCGGCGACGAAATTTCTCTTGTCGAAATTGGTGGAATTGATCTAGAGGATGGCGGCGGTGCCCGACGCGAAAAGGGCGGCGCGATGACGTGCGCTTAGATGAGCATGATGTGATAGGCGCTGGTGGCGTTTTTTTGCGATAAATGTGTAGAGTCGAGAAAAAGACTTGACAAAAGGCGCTATACAAAGGTAACTAGCCCCGTCTTTTCGCCACGCAAAAATTTGCGAGGCGCAGTTTCCGGTCTGCATCAAAGCAGACGTTGATCACTAGAATTGAGGTTTGAAGATGTACGCTGTGATTCGCACAGGTGGTAAACAGTATCGCGTAAGCCAGGACGATGTTCTGCGCGTCGAGAAGTTGGATGCTGAAGTTGGTGCCACTGTAAAACTCGAAGTCCTCGCCATTGGTGAAGGCGAATCCCTTAAGATTGGAACACCGGTTGTGGCGGATGCCAATGTCACGGCGACAGTCGTGCGTCAGGCTCGCGCTCGCAAAGTGACCGTTTACAAATTCCGTCCGAAAAACTATTCCCGTAAACGCGGTCATCGCCAAGCGTATACGGAAGTCCGCATTTCGATTGCCTAATTCCAATTAGGCACGAATTTCATTCAGGAGTACAGAAATGGCACATAAAAAAGGTCAAGGCTCGAGCCGTAACGGTCGCGACAGTAATCCCCAGTATCGTGGTGTGAAATTGTACGGTGGTCAGGCTTGCCGCGCCGGCAACATCATCGTTCGTCAACGCGGAACGCAAGTTCACCCGGGCAAAAACGTGGGCGTCGGTCGCGATTGGACGCTTTTTGCGCTCGTCGATGGCGTCGTGAGTTTCGAAACATACGGTCGTGGCATGAAGCGCGTCAGCGTCGTTCCCGCCGAAGGTTAATCGGAATTGCGCAGTTTTTGCCGCTCGCCAACGGGCGGCAAATGCATGGAACACAAAGGGGATCGCCGATAGCGACGATACTTTTTGTGTTTTTTTTATGTCTTTTTGACGGTCATTTTTCGTGGCTTTAGTTGCTACGCATCCCCATGGATAGATATGCGATTTGTCGATGAAATATTTGTAGAAGCGACCGCTGGCAAAGGCGGAGATGGCGTAGCGTCGTTTGCTCGCGAAATGTTTACGCCGACGGGCGGTCCGAATGGCGGCGATGGCGGCTGGGGTGGCGATGTCGTTCTCGTGGGCGACAACGGCTTTAATACGCTAAGCCACTTGAGATTCCGGCGATTTTTGCGCGCCAAGAACGGGACGCCAGGCGGCAAAGATAAGATGCACGGCAAGACGGGCGAAGATTGCACGGTAAAAGTCCCGGTCGGAACGCTCGTCTTCGATGCCGAAACCGACGAACTCATCGGCGATATTACGGCGCATGCGCAAGAGTTGATCGTGTGCAAAGGCGGGCGCGGCGGGCGAGGGAATACGCACTTTGCGACGCCGACGAACCGATCGCCGCATTTGGCGGAGCGCGGCCGCCGTGGCGAGGCCAAGAAACTCCGACTCGAAATGAAGTTGTTAGCCGATGTGGGGTTGCTCGGGTTCCCAAGCGTAGGGAAATCGACGTTTATTTCGACGATTTCGAATGCCAAGCCCAAGATTGCCGATTATCCGTTTACGACGCTCGTGCCGAATTTGGGCGTGGTACTCGTGCACAACGAAGTGAGCTTTGTCGTCGCCGACGTGCCGGGGCTCATCGTCGGAGCTAGCCAAGGAAAAGGGCTGGGACTCGATTTTCTCAAGCACTTAGAGCGCACGCGCATACTCGTCCATCTCATCGAAGTGACGTGCCAGCTCGAAGGCGTCGAAACCGACCGCGACCCGATTACAGACTTCGAAAAGCTCAACGCAGAGCTCGCGACGTTTAGCGAAGAGCTCGCAAAAAAACAGCAAATCGTCGTGCTCAATAAGTGCGATGAACCGTGGTGCGCCGAGCGCAAAGACGAGATCGCGAAGTATTTCACCGAAAAGGGATACGAATTCCACGCCATCAGTTGCCAAGATCATTCGGGGATCCAGAAATTGCTCGAATCGATAGCGCGACATCTCATCGCCATCCGCAAAAAGGCTGCAGCAGAAGAGGCGACCGACGAATCGGCGGGCTAGAAAACCGCAAAAGTGCGCGGCACAGCCACGCCCCCCAAGTCTCGGCGGGCTAGAAAACCGCAAAAGTGCGCGGCACAGCCGCGCCCCCAAATTCTCGGCGGGCTAGAAAACCGCAAAAGTGCGCGGCACAGCCGCGCCCCCCAATTCTCGGTGGGCTAGAAAATGCCGCTTGAAATTTGTAAGTCGTCGGAATGCTCGGGGACAAAGAGGCGGAATATGCCTTTGTCGTCGGTTGCCGACGAAGCGACTTTGCGGACTGCCCCGGATTTCGAGCGGATGTAGACGTCGGCTCGGACGTCGGAGACGGGGCTTTGTACGTCGTCGTTACACGTGCCGAAGATGAGGTTGGAGCGTTCGAAAGAGAAATCGCGCGTGATGGGATTGGAGGAATCGACGCGCAGTGTGTCGAAGGCAATCGAGACGCCACGCGTTCGATTGGGGATGAGTTCGACGTCGTAGTGTCGGTGATTGAGATTGACGTTATATCGCCCATCTCGATCGGTGACGACTTCGATCGTGCGCGAGCTTTCGGCTTTGAGCGGGGTGAAAGAGACGGTCACGCCGCTGAGCGGCGTCGCGTCGTCTTCGGCGTAGACGATGCCACTGACGGGAGTCTTTGGCGTGACGTCGATATTCTTGAGCGCTTCTAAATCGTCGAAGACGAAGCTCTCGCTTGCCAAAACGTGTTCGTCTTCGTATGAAACGTGAACGGTATAGGTGACGTTGCAGTTATCGGAAGTGCAGCTGTTTGCCGGATAATCAAAGGTGAAATATCCATCGCTACTCGTCGGCGCATGCGCCGTTGATTTCCATTGGATATTGCCCGCTTCATCGACGGCAGAGACCGAGACGATGGCGTTGGCAGGATTTGTTGCCGATGGCGGCATGAGCTGACCGACGAATTTGCGCGAAGCGAATGGACGCAAGACGACTTCTTTCACCGATACATTCTCGACGCCGTTGACGCTGAGTTCAAACGTTCCCAAGACTTCTTCCATTTGTAGGGTTGGGGTCATTTGATAGAGGGCGGTGATGCGATAATCGCGCGTGCTTTCGACGCGTTGCGGCGGCAACGACATATCGATGGAATTGAAATGTTTGATTTCGCCAGGCGAGAGATCGAGGACGATTTGAGCGACGCTAGCGCTTTGCTTCGTATCGGTGATGCGGAAGGCAATTTGCGGATGGAAGGCATCGGCATCGCCTTTGTCGTCGGTGTTTTCGTCGGAGCTCGAAACGCGCTTGCCCCAAGTGTATGAGACGGTAAAGAGCCCAGCCCACCACGTCATCGCATGAGATGAAGGCACGGGCGCAGAACTCGGTGCAAGCGGCGAATCGAGATCGTGGACGATCTGAAAGACGAGGTCGGAATGCGCATTGTCGACTTCGATCGAATCGAAGACCATCGTCGGGAAAACCCGGCCCTCGCTTTGCGCCGGCGTGAAGACGATATCGTAGACGGCGGGATAGATCGAGAAATCGCTTTTTTGTGCAGAGAACACGAAAGATTGCGCATTTTCTGCGCCATTCCAAGCGCCATGCTGCGTAAACGTCGCCGTGCCCTCGACTTGGCGCCCCTCGTACCAAACCGAAAGATTGCCCACGACTGGATCGGGCAATTCAAACGCGCCCAAAGATTCGCCAGGAGTGAACTCTAAGTAACGGGTAAATGGCTTGTCGACGGCATCGGGATAGGTGAGTTTGAGCGCGACGTCGTAGGGGGCGCCGCTGGCACTTGCACATCGCCCTGCGATACAAACGGTATCGCTCGGACAACTCGATGTCGTGCGGCATTTGGCCTCGCTGCCGTACTCGAGCGGCGAATACGATTCGATCCCTGGTATGCTCTCGCAACCGACAGCCAACGCAGCTGCAATTCCATAACCCAGTAATGTAAAACGCCTCTTCATCCGACACAAAACCATACGACGCGCGGCCTCCAAAACCGCCGTCGCATATATAGGCAATTCTGCGCGAATATCAATATTTCGAGCGACGGAAGAGGCGTTTTTCTTCGCTTTTTCGGTACTTTTTCGGTACTTTTTCAGCGCAAAAATTCTTTGCGATACGCGCTTTGGAATGTAGAAGAGATGCTGGATCGGCGCGGTCTCTGCCCGCATTGCTCGATTCCCTGCTCAAATCGCATTCCCTTTGGGAAATGAGCTGAAAGCGCACAGCCGATGGAATGAAGTCAATGCCCGAAATCAATAGCCCAGAATCGATTATCGTCTATGGCGGATCGTTTAATCCGTTGCACATGTCTCACGTTCTCGTGCATGCGGCACTGAGTGCCTATTTTCCGCTGGCGCAGAAATGGATCGTCGCCTCGTATAGCCATGCATTCGACAAGCGGCTGATGGACTATGAACGCCGTTTATCGGTGCTCCGATCGGTCTTCGGTCAATCGCCGCAGACTGTCGTCTCGGATATCGAGGCTCGCATTGGCAAGACGCCGACGTATACGATCGACGTCGTGCGGGCAATCGGCGAGTTGTATCCCGATCGCGCGGTGTGGATCGTGGGCGGCAGCGATCTCGTCGCGTCGCTCGACAAATGGCACGAAATCGACGAATTGAGGCGCATGGCGAAGTTTGTATTTTTCCCGCGCGCGGGCTACGAAGCCCCCCCATCGCTCGACGATGCGATATTGCCGATGATCGCATTGCCCGAGTTATCGAGTAGCGAAGTTCGCGCGGCGATAGCGCGAAAAGACGCCGCGCGCGTGCGAATGCTCGTGCCCGCCGCGGCATACGAAGACCTCGTCGCCCACGGCGATTTATAGCCCGCGGCGGTTGCGATGCGTTTGCCCCCATCGACATCGATCGAGAATCGTACAATTGTGAAAAAAAAATCGACACTTCGACTTGACACATTTTAACCCGTGCCCAAAGTGATGGGTGTTGGATGACAGAAGCCATGAAGGCTTTGGTTAGAAGACTTCTGCATCGCGGATTTGGGATTTGATACTTGTATATAATACCGTTTTATATACAGATATCGTGTCATATTTGGAGGTATGTTATGTTTACACTTTGGAGTGATATTGATCGTTTATTTAATCGTTCGCTTAGCGATTGGATGTTGAATTCGCGCGCCGACGATGAAGCATTTCGCGGATTTCACCGCATGAACTTAATCGATTCGGGCGACGCGCTCAAATTCATCGCCGAGTTGCCGGGCGTTGCCGATAAAGATATGAATTTATCGGTTCATCAAGATACGTTGACGCTGAGCGCGAAACGCAATATTTCGCACGAAAAAGATAACACCGTTTATCTTTCGGAACGCGAGAATTACGACGTTCAACGGAGTATTGCGCTCCCCGTTCACGTCGATGCCGCAAAGGCAAAAGCAACGCTCAAAAACGGCTTGCTCACCGTCATCTTGCCAAAAGTTCCCGAGAGCAAACCGCAACAAATTGCCATCCATTGTTAATCATCGTCAATGATAAGAATGTTATATATCAATAGGAGAGTTTATGATGTCAGCAAACAATATTAAAAACGTGAATCACAATCGCGAACAAGAACAAGATAAAACCAATGTCGAAGTGAAATGCGTTGAATTTCAACCGCCCGTCGATATCGAAGAAACGAAAGATGAATATATATTGAATGTCGACATGCCGGGTGTCGATCCGAATGCCATCGATGTCAATCTCGATAAAGACATTCTCTCGATCGGTGCAAAAGCCGAAATCGACGGCTTGCCGACGCGATGCTATCGCCGACAGTTCCGCGTCATGCGCGGACTCGATCCGGCCAAATGCAAAGCCGATTACAAACTCGGCGTGCTCACATTGCGACTCGCCAAACCGTCGTCGCAAGTCCCACACCAAATCAAGATTTCGTGTGAATAATTCAAATTCAATCGCTCGGTGCGTCGCTCGCCTAGGGCGACGCACACCGCGCCCCCTAGCCACTGATTGCTAGCAGGGATTTGAGAGCGCGATTTTTGGGGGGCGCCCACGAGCATCGAATGGCTGGGGCTCGAACAAATGCACGGCGTATTGCCCGCACCGCGGCAATAGCCGTGCCACTCTGGCGTATGCGCGCAAGGGCGTAAGCCCGAGAACATAGCCAGAGTAGCGGAGCGTATTGGCCGCCCCCCCGCAGGGGGGCGGGCGATAGCGCAGCTTGCGGAGCGCAGCGTAGCCGCGTAGCCCGTATTGAGCCCCTCTCGTGGGGCGAAATAGGGCGCGCCCCGAAACAAAAAGAAAAGTCGTCGGGATTGAATCTATCGAACGGAATTATTGCGTGCATAATCGCCATTTTGTGCTAAAAAGCGCCGATTTTTACGCGCACGGCGCATGACGCTTGGCGCGGTTTGTCGTATTCAGGAGATTGAACGCATGAATTCCGATACATTGAGAGAGAAATTTTTGAGCTTTTTTGCGAGTCACGCGCACGAGGTAGTGGCGAGTTCGCCGGTGATTCCGCGAAACGACCCGACGTTGTTGTTTGCCAATGCGGGGATGAACCAGTTTAAGGAAGTGTTTTTGGGCAACGAGGTGCGCAGTTACAAGCGCGCCACGAGCGTGCAGAAGTGCATTCGCGCGGGTGGCAAGCACAACGACCTCGACGAAGTCGGCAAGGACGGGCGACACCTGACGTTTTTCGAAATGCTCGGCAACTGGAGCTTTGGCGATTATGGCAAAGATTTGGCGATTCGCTTTGCGTGGACGTTTTTGACCGAGCATCTCGGGCTCAAGCCGTCGGAACTCGTCGTGAGCATTTACAAGGACGACGACGAGGCATACGGCGTTTGGCACGACCAGATTGGGCTCGCCGATGAACGCATTGCACGATTTGGCGATATCGAAAAAGACGACGAAGAAAACTTCTGGAGCATGGGGCCGGTGGGGGCGTGTGGTCCGTGCACGGAAATCTACATCGATAAGCGCCCCGATGAGCCGATTCAGTGGGGGCTTGGATTCCCCGAAGACCGCTATTTGGAGCTCTGGAACCTCGTCTTTATGCAGTACGAACGCGCCGAAGACGGGACGCTGACGCGGTTGCCGATGAGCAGCGTCGACACGGGCATGGGGCTTGAGCGCATCTTGGGCATATTGCAACACGTCGATTCGGTCTATGAAACCGATTTGTTCAAGCTCATTTTGGAAAAGACGTCGGCGCTTTTGGGCAAAAACGAGACGCAATCGCAAATCTTGTCGTCGCCCGATTGCACGGCATATCGCGTCATTGCCGACCACATTCGCACGCTGACGTTTGCGATTGGCGAAGGTCAACCGTTTGCCAACGATGGGCGCGGCTACGTATTGCGCCGCATTTTGCGCCGTGCCGTGCGCTTTGGGCGAATGCTCGGTTTCCACGAGCCGTTTTTGTGCAAAGTTTCGCAAGCCGTCGTCGATACGTTCCACCACGCCTACCCCGAAATTGCCCTCGTCGCCAAACAGACGCAAGAAGTCATCCGCATCGAAGAAGAGCGCTTTTTCCAGACGATCGACCGCGGTATTGCTCGCTTTGAAGAAGTCGCCGCACGCGCACAAAATGGCACGATCGACGGCAAAGACGCCTTTATATTATATGACACGTATGGATTCCCGCTCGATTTGACGCAAATCATGGCCGAGGAACGCGGCCTAGCCGTCGACAACGACGGATTCGACGCCGCACTCGCCGAACAACGCGCACGATCGAGCGAAAAAGCCAAATTCTACACGAATATCGAAACGCCGTGGACGATTCTGCGCGAAGGCCAGGCGGGCGATTTCGTCGGTTATACGTCGTCGAGTGCCGAATCGGATTGCTTGCGCTACCGCCAAAGCGGCGATATTTGCGAGCTCATCATGCGCCACACGCCATTCTATGCCGAGGGTGGCGGCGAAGTCGGTGACCACGGCACGATAACCGCAAAAGGCGCCGACCTCACGTTCGACGTCATCGATACGATTCGCGGCGAGGGCGGCATCGTCCATATTTGCGAAATCCGCGAAGGATTTGTCACACCCGAAGTCATGAACGGCACGTTTACGCTCAGCGTCGATAGCGCCTTCCGCCTCGATACGTCGGCAAACCACACGTGCACGCACTTGCTACAAGCGGCTTTGCGCAGCATCGTCAGCCACGACATCTTCCAATCCGGTTCGCTCGTCCGCCCCGATCGCTTCCGCTTCGACTTCACCTTCTCGCGCGCCCTCACCGCCCACGAAATGGCGCAAATCGAAGACCGCGTCAACGACGTCATCGCGCGCGCACTCCCTGTCTACAAACACGCCGACGTGCCCATCGACGAGGCCAAGAAAATGGGCGCCATGGCCATCTTTGGCGAAAAATACGGCGACAAAGTCCGCGTCATCGAAGTCGCCAACGGCGAAAGCACCGAGCTTTGCGGCGGCATTCACGTCGACAATACGCGCGACATTCAACTCTTCCGAATCGTCTCGGAAAGCGCCATCGCCGCCGGCGTCCGCCGAATTGAATGCGTCACAAGAGGCGCCGCCATGCAGATGTATCGACAAGAACGCGAAAGCATCGCAGAAATTGCAAAATTCTTGCGTTGCGACGCACACACCATCATGGCTCGTCTCGAAAAAATGCGCGACACCAACGCCCTACTCGAAAAGGAAATCGAAGCCGCCAACGTCCGACTCGCACAAGCCGAACTCGCCGGCATCCTCGCCACGAAACGCGTCAGCGACTCAGGCATGGCCGTCTACGCCGCTCGCATCGACGTCCGCGAGCGCAAAGACTTACTCACCTACGCCGACCTCCTGCGCGACAAAATGGACACCGGCGTCGCCCTCCTGGGCACCATCCTCGACGCCAAACCCGCCCTCATCTGCGTCGTCACACAAGACGCCGTCGCACGCGGCCTACACGCCGGCAAACTCGTCGGCGCCTGCGCAGCCATCGTCGGCGGCAAAGGCGGCGGCCGCCCCAACACGGCACAAGCCGGCGGCACCGACACGGCAAAACTCGACGACGCCATCGCCCACATCCACACACTCGTCTAGCGCCTTTTGCGCCTCTCAAACGCGCTCTTTTGGGGGCTGGCTATTGCCTTGCAGGCAATACGCCCGAGCCGGTGCGCTATTGCCTGTGGCAATACGCGCACCACGCGCCTTTTGCACAGCAAAAGGCGCTTTTTTGGGGCTGGCTATTGCCTGCGGCAATACGCCTGCCCGGTGCGCTATTGCCTGCGGCAATACGCGCACCATGCGCCTACGGCGACGGTAACCGCGCCTCGTGGTGCCGGCTAAAGAACGCGCCCCAGGCGCGACTCATTCTATCAATAGACTCGGAGAACACTGCATGTCTCAATATACAGAAGAAATCCAAAAACGGCGCACGTTTGCGATCATATCGCACCCCGACGCCGGCAAGACGACGTTGACCGAAAAGCTCCTCCTCTACGGAGGCGCAGTCCACGAAGCTGGATCGGTCAAAGCGCGCAAAAGCGCACGCCATGCGACGAGCGACTGGATGGCCATGGAACAAGAGCGCGGCATTTCCATTTCGACATCGGTCATGCATTTCGAATGGGCAGGGTGCGAAATGAACCTCCTCGACACCCCAGGCCACAACGACTTTAGCGAAGATACGTATCGCACACTCGCCGCTGCCGACTCCGCCATCATGCTCATCGATGCCGTCAAAGGCGTCGAACCGCAAACGATTAAATTGTTCAAAGTCTGTCGCATGCGCGGCATACCTATCGTGACATTTATCAATAAGATGGACCGCGAGGGCCGCGATCCCCTCGAATTATTATCGGAAATCGAAGACGTCTTGGGGATTCCGACGTCGCCGGCGACTTGGCCCGTCGGGCAAGGGAAAAACTTCGTCGGCGTCTATGATCGATGGAATAAACGCTTGCTCAAGTTCGAACGCGCCGCAGGCGGATCGAATCGCGTCCCCATTGTCGAAGGTTCACTCGACGACCCTGCGCTCAAAAGCGAAATCGGGCAACGCGCATACGACGATCTCAAAGATGGGCTCGAATTGCTCGATGGCGCGGGTTCGGACTTCGATCGCGATGCCTTTTTGTCGGGTCAGATGAGCCCCGTCTTTTTCGGCAGCGCACTGACAAACTTTGGCGTCGAGCCATTCTTAGATTCATTTATCGGCTTGGCACCGGCCCCGCGCAATCGCCTCACGGAAGCGGGCGATGTCGTCGCTCCCGACGATGAAGCCTTCTCGGGATTCGTCTTCAAAATCCAAGCGAATATGGACCCGCGCCACCGCGACCGCATCGCATTCTTTAGGATTTGTTCTGGGCGTTTCGAACGCGGCATGCAGGCGACTTTGCAACGCACCAATGCAAAGATGACGCTCTCGAAATCGCTCATGTTCATGGCACAAGAGCGTAGCAACGTCGACGAGGCGTTTGCCGGTGATATCGTCGGGCTCTGGGACTCAGGCCAGCTCCACATCGGCGATACGCTCTACACGGGCAAAGCCGTGCGATACGAAGGCATTCCGCGCTTCAGCCCCGAACACTTCGTGCGCGTCGTTTTGCGCGATCCGCTCAAACGCAAACAACTCAAAAAAGGTCTCGACGAGCTCTCCGAAGAAGGCGCCGTCCAAGTCTTCTACGATCTAGAGCGCATGGAACGCGACCCGATCTTGGGGGCCGTCGGTCGACTCCAATTCGACGTCGTTCAAAACCGTCTCCAAAACGAATACAACGTCAATGTATCGTTCGATGCCCTCCCCTACCAACACGCTCGCTGGATCGATGGTTCTCTCGACCCGGCCGAAATCTCGCGTCGTTCGGGTACGCTTTGCTTGCGCGATATCGAAGATCGACTCATCGTTCTATTCTCGAGCGAATGGATGATGCAGCGCATCATCGACGATTACCGCGATAAGCCCGTGACGTTTATCGCAGCCGTCCAACCCGGACGCAAAGTTTGACGAGAATGAACGAATATATCGTCGTCGTATTTGCCGTGCAAATGCCTTGCACGGCGGTCGATTGAACAATTGGGAGATGTCAACATGGCTCAGATTACTGTTATTACATCGGCATACAATGTCGGCGCCTATATCGAGCGCTATGTATCGTCGCTCAAATCGCAAACATTCAAAGATTTCGTCGTCATTTGTCGCGACGATCATTCGAGCGACGATACGCTTGAGAAATTGCGAGAGCTTTGCAAAGACGACGATAGATTTCAAATTATCGAATCGGCTCAAAACGAAGGCGTCTATTATAATTTGAAACAAACGCTCGACTCGGTCGAAACGCCATATTTATGTTTTCTCGATCCCGACGACTGGATCGACGATGCGTATTTGGAAAGTCTATACGATGCCATCGTTCAAAGCGATGCCGATATGGCAAAAGCGAGTCTTGCTCGCGATTATGACACGGGGAGAGTCGTCTATGATCATAAGAATGCGAAGATTCGCAAAGATATATCAAAGCGACGTCATGTAGCACTCCATTTTTGCGGTAGTCAATGGATTACAAATTTATACCGGACGAGTTTCATACGCCAGCATCATATATCGTTTCAAACTCGTGCATCGGGATTGGAGTGGGATTGCGACGATATTTTTATATTGAATATATTATTGAACAATCCAAAAATCGCATTTTGCGATAATGTATTCTATCATTATTATCAACGTTC
>SFMP01000074.1 GCA_004554395.1 Myxococcales bacterium
CTACGGCAGATGTGACAAATATGGCGAGGGGGAATGGACATCTGCCTACGGCAGATGTGACAAATATGACGAGGGGGAATAGAGCGCCCTGAAAGGGCGCCAGAATACAGCCCGGGGTAAGCGGAGCGCAACCCCGGGATGACAAAGAGCCCGTATTGAGCGCAACGCGCGAGATAGGGCGATAGCGTAGGCGTATGCGCGCAACGCAGTGAGCACATAGCCGTAGCCGGAGCCCGTATTGCGCAGCAATAGGGCGACAAAGAGCCCGTATTGCGCAGCAATAGGGCGCAACAGAGCGCGTATGAATTTGCCGAGCATCGGATTGGATGCGTTGGCTGTGAAGTGCGGGAGTGTCTGAAGTTGGGCGGTAAGCCGGGTTTTGTCGCGACGAGCGTGGGGGCACGTCGGTATCGTCATTCATCTAGGATGCAAATTGCTCTGCACCTCAAGCGATCATTACCCAAAGGACGCGGCTGAGGAGTACCGGCTACTTGCGTAGCGCCTTTTGTTCGATCTTGCTCCGGATGGGGTTTACCATGCGTCGTGCGTCACCGCGCGACCGGTGGGCTCTTACCCCGCCGTTTCACCCTTGCCGTGCGAACACGGTGGTTTGTTTTCTGTGGCACTTTCCCGGAAGTCACCTTCGGTCGCCGTTAGCGATCATCCTTCCTCAAGGAGCCCGGACTTTCCTCTCCATGGCCGATTCCAGCCACGCAGCGACGATATGTCCGACTTCAGACGGCGGGCGTTTAACAGCAAATGCAGAAAAAGCCAACATATTTTGGTTTTTTGCGAGCGAGGCGAATGTAGAGCAAGGATTGGCGCGGGTGGTGAAGAAAAGAGTTGGTCGTTTGTGCGTTTGGGCGTGCGTGTGAGGCGAATGTAGAGTGAGGATTGGTGCGGGTGGTGAAGAAAAGAGCCGAGGGGGGCGTTTTTTTGCGAGAGTGCGCGGATTTTGGGCGTTTATCGCTTGAGATTGGGTCTTTTTATGTGTAGTTTGGCGCGATTTTTGGGCGGTCTGCATAGTGAGGCTGCTATTGGCATGTCGTGGAGGGTGTGTTGAAACGAATATTGAGACCATTACTGTTGGCGTTGGCGATGGTCATTCCGGTGGGATGTGCGACGGAGCTCATAGGGGATCCGAGCGACCTCGAAGTCGTGGCGTATCCGACGGGAATTGCGGTGCATCCTGGGGGGCGCTATGCCTATGTCGTGGGTTCGAATTTCGACCTCGATTATCGTGCGAACGATGGCGGTGCGATTTACGTCGTCGATTTGGAGACGAAGAAGGTTTTGCCGGGGTCGAAGCGGATGGGGAGTTTCGGTACGAATATCGTGTTGTCGCACGATGCACGGCGTGGATATACGGTCACGCGAGGCGATGATGCGCTCGTATGGTTTGAGATTTCGCCCGATGGTAGCTCGATAAGTTGCCCGCTTGCCAAAAAAAATTCCGATAGTTTGCTGAAATGTCGTCAGATATTAGATGATAACCCGACGCATGTGTCGATTACACGGAGTTATCGCGAATACGACGAAACAAATGCAGACGGGACGACGCAGAAGAAGCGCGTCGATTTCGATTTGTTGGCGGTGGCGCAATTGCGCAATGCGCGGACGACGATGTTGACGGTGCACGAGGACGAGAAGGGGGCGGTTTCGTTTAGTCGGGAGTCGGCGGCACTATTGTATAGTGGGACGGTGTCGACGCTTTACGAGGGAGAGCAGTTTATATTTGCGGGGAGGGCGGCGTCGAATCTCGTCGTCGTGTCGCCGGCGTTGAACGAGAGAGGGCGCGTTTTGGGGCTCTATGCGAGCCAGGCGATAAGCGTTCCGTCGGGGTATGGCGTGTATCAGGGGCGGGATTTGCTCGTCGATCCGTCGAAACAGAATTTGTACATGCTCAATCAGTATCCAAAATCGCTGATGAAGTTCGACGTGACTGGATTGAGTTATACGTCGGCGACGTCGGATAGGGCGGCATTGACCGATATACTCATGTTGCCGAGCGATTTTATTCGGATGGTTTGGGTGGGCGATGGCGCGACGGGGATGATATATGCGACGTCGGCGACCGATAGCAGCATGTATGTGATCGATCCACGTGCGATGGAGATCGTGCACGTTGCCGAGACCGGCGCGAGCCCTTATGATATGGCATTGAGCGGAGATAAGCTCTATGTCGTCATGTTCCGAGACGACAATATTTGGACGTATGACGTTTCGGATCCGAGTGCGCCCGTTTTGAAAGAGAAGTTTTTTGAAGCCAAGACGGCGACCGATAGCGCGGAGGAGAAATAATGCGCCGACATCAGATATATGACGTTTCGGAGCTGAGAGCGCCCGTTTTGAAAGAGAAGTTTTTTGAAGCCAAGACGGCGACCGATAGCGCGGAGGAGAAATAATGCGCCGACATCAGATAGCGGTATGCTTGATAAGCCTTTTGACTGCCGTTTCGGCGTGTGAAGACGACAATACGTCGTCGCTTTCGGCGTTGGGCATGCCGGGGGAAATGTTCATCAGTTCGCATTGTCTCGTCGGAGGTCAATACGAGGTGCTCGATGAGGCGGCTTGCGAAACGGCGGGTGGGGTTTATTCGCGAACGGTTTATGCTGCCAATATGCGGACGGCATCGTTGGCGTTGATCCCGTTTTATCCGAGAAAATCGACGTTTGAAGTGATCGATACGACGCAATCGGTTCCTGGAGCGACGTCGATTTCGACGGGTGAGCGGCCGCATTCGTTGGCAGGCGACGACAAGGGGGCGTTTGTCGTTCTCGTGAGCACGATTCACAACGATATATCGATCGTTTCGCAGCTAGAATCGCGAGAAATAGCGTGGCAAAAAGCCGATAAAACGCCGCGCAAGATAATTTATCGAGCGCAAGAGGGGGGGTATTTCGTCTTTTTCTCGGATGGAACGATACGCAAGCTCACGATCGATTATGATTGCGGGAAGGGATCGCGCATTTTGACCGAATCGTGTAAGCTTCGAAAAGACGATCTCGATATTACATGGCGCGAATCGGGGAAACTCGATGGGCGATTGGCTGGATACGTCGATCATCCGACGCAGAAAAACATCGGTTACGCTTCGTATTCCGATCGCCGTTATATTTCGGTGGTGGGATTTGACGAAGAGGCGGGATCGTGCCTCGATGGATCGACGACGTATCCGTGTGAATTGCGCCGCATAGGTGCTGGATTTGGGTGTTCCGATGGGATCGATAACAATGGCGACGGCTTGATCGATGCGCAAGATCCGTCGTGTTGGTATCCGTGGAGCAGTGAAGGAGCGAGTACGCCCGAAGATATTCAAGTTGGCTGGTATGGCGTTGGGGAGTGCAACGATGGGATCGATAACAATGGCAATGGTTTGATCGATGCGCTTGATCTTGGGTGTGTATCGTCGAACGATGCATCGGAGGCGCCTGGATTCCAGCCAATGACGGCGGGGACTTGTGCCGATGGAATCGATAACGATGGCGACGGCAACGCCGATCGGGACGATGCGAAATGCCTTTGGCCGACCGACGACGAAAGTGCCGAGAGTGGCGTTTTAGTCGAGACATCGGGGGTATGTCGCGAATCGAAATCGCTGGCTTGCTATGGCAAGAATTGGTGGAGCGAAGTCGAGACGACGTCGACGGGGCGAGGTGCGATATCGATCGATCCGAAGGGGCGCTGGCTCTATGTCCTCGATCCGGGCGATTCGCAATTGATCGTCGTCGATTTGGAGACCGAGAAGACGATCGATCGATCGGGTTGGTATCCGCGGCATCGCGTCGTCGGGCTTCCGGTTGGGCGATTGGCGCTCGACGTCGTCGGCGATATACGGACGCAACAAGTTTATAAGAAAAATTCGCATACGGTGAGCGCAGAACGCGCCATTGCGTTTGTTTCATCGACGAATGGATCGGTGACCGAGTATCTCATCCATCAGAAGCTCACGCATTACGAAGATGGGGCAGAGCGCGAGTCGTTTGAAGAGTTGGCGATGCGTCCATCGGATGACGATGCGAAGGAGTCGTATGTGGGCACGGTGCGTTGCGTTGGGCGCATTTGCACCGAAACCGATTTGCCGACGATAACGTTGCGCCAGCGCCCGGCGATCTTGTATTACACGTCGATTCAGGCGCTTAGCGATACCGATCCGAACACGGGATTGCCGAGCACGGCGGTCTACGACCCGATTATCCAATCCGAGACATGGCGCTTGGAATACGAAGGCGTGCTCGAGAAGACCGAGCGCACCGATGGCTATTTCGACGTCGATGGCAATTTCCACAGTTTGATGGATTTTTGCTTGCTCGGGGCTCGCAAAGGCGATCGGCTCGTCTTGAATAGCCGATCGGGGCTCAAAAATACCGAGGCTTGCAGGGCGAAATTTGGCAACGCCAACTTCGAATGGAGCGTCGTCTCGGTGGGCCCGCACGTCTTATCGCTCGCGCCGACGGGGAACCCGGCCGATGCGACAGAAATCCCGACCGAAGAATGTTTTTCGACGGGGTTGAACTACGAAATCCGCGCCAATCATGCGTGGATCGTGACGAGCAAATCGACTTATGTCAATCGTCGTCTCGTCGCTGGCAATACGTGTGTCGACGATCCGCGCCAGATGTATGGAAAAACGCGGTTTGAGTACAATCAGACGCTTGCCGATCCGGCTAGGGTCGATGCGCAGACGGCGATATTTGGCATTCGCATGCCCGAGAACGCCATCAATCTCAAGCGCGGCGACGCGTTTGAATTTACGACGCGATCGGGACTTTCGAACGTGAGCGTTGGCGTCGGCGCGGCGCCGACGGCTCTGGCTCTTTTCAAGACGAGTCGGGTCAACTTCTTGCTCATCTCCGAGGCGAGTGCCGATACGGTCGTCATCTACGACATCGACGATGAATCGATCGACGATACGCTATAGCGTCGAAGGGGGATCGGGGCGATGAAACTCCCTTGCATTCGTAGCGGCCATCGCATTTTGTCGCCCATCGTCGGCTATATATCGCACAAAACCCGATCGATCGCTCCTGGGAGCGAAGAAATTGCGACGATTCGTCGATTGGGGCAAATATTCTCCATTACGATAGAGGGCGAGCTTGGGCGGTATATTGCCGACGTCGCCAATGGCACGTATTTGGGGGTTGGCGTGCAAATCGGGCATATCGAGCGCGACGAAACGTCGAATATCGATCGATTTGATTCCGAATCGGTCGAAGATAATTCGGCAATCGGCGATGAGCATGTATTTTCGATACTTGCTCCCGTTTCGGGGTTTCTCATCTATACGACGGCAAACGGCGAGCCGTATTGCAAAAAGGGCGATATCATCGCCCCGGGCATGTGTATTGCAGCCGTCGAATTTATGAAATTGCGCGTCGAAATTCCCTACGAAGGTGCGAACGCGGGCACGTTCTTGGGCTATAGCCAGGCTTCGTCGACGCGGATTGAAGCCGGCACTGTGGTGTGTCGAATCTGCGATGTGGTAGAGCGAATCGGGATTTGAATAATATTCAGGGCGCATTTTTGTAGCTTTTATCGAAATGCCCATGTATATGCGCCCGTCGCGCTTGTCATGTGTCTCAATATGTCGGAATGATATCGAAGATAATTCGATATTTTTGAAAAATAATAAATAATAATCGAATAACGCACGAAATCATCTAAATAAATTTAATCATCGATTGACATTTGGCGAATAAGCGCATAAATAGTTGCACTTGGTGCGCGATGTGCCGCCCTGCATACCGCAATGTGAGCAGGGCGGCTATTTCTATGTCTAGCACCTCTTAGACGAGGTCAAGAGATGTTTCATCTTCACGATATCATACATCATCAACATGCCGCGAAACATGCCGCGAATCACATCGACATGTTGCACGGCAGTTTGTTGCCAAAGATATTGCTTTTTGCATTGCCGCTATCGTTGAGCAGTATGCTTCAGCAGGCGTTTAACTCGGTCGACGTTGCCGTCGTGGGGAAATTCGTCAGTTCGCAGGCGATGGCAGCTGTTGGCGGCAACGGTCCGATCATCAATCTCTTGATCAACCTCTTCGTCGGGATATCGGTCGGTGCAAACGTCGTCATCGCGCGTTATATCGGTCAAAAAGCCGACGAAAAAGTGAAGGAAACGGTCAAGACGTCGCAGGTTTTGTCGATAATCAGTGGTTTTTTGCTCATGTTTATCGGTATGTTTGCGGCTCGTCCGATGCTCGAAGCGATAGGAACGCCTAGCGATATTCTCACATTGGCGACGTCATACTTGCGCGTCTATTTCCTCGGCATGCCGGCGTTCATGTTTTTCAACTTTGGGGCAGCGATTCTGCGCAGTGTGGGCGATACGAAGCGCCCGCTCATCAGCCTCTTGTTCGGTAGCATACTCAACGCCATTCTCAATTGTATATTCGTCGTCGCCTTCGATTGGGGCGTCTATGGCGTTGCCATCGCAACCGTCATTTCGAATTATATATGCGCAGCAATGGTTGCTTATTGGCTAGCCACCGAAGACGAACCGATCCGATGGACATTCCGGCAACTCGGCATAGAACGCGGCGTGCTCGCTCAGACGCTGCAAATCGGCATACCCGCCGGTCTACAGGGGATGGTCTTTTCGTTCTCTAATATTTTCATTCAAGCCGCCATCAATACGCACGGATCTGCTGCCGTCGCCGGATCTGCGGCTGCCGTCGTCTACGAATGCCTCGCCTGGCTCGCCGTGTCGGGCTTCACACAAGCCGCCGTCACGTTTACAAGCCAAAACTACGGCGCTCATCACTACGATCGTTGCAAAAAAATACTCGTCCTTTGTTCGTCGAGCAGTTTCGCGCTATGCGCCGTATTTGCGGGCGTTTTCGTCGGAGCACAAGGCTTCTTTATCGAATTGTTTACCGACGATCCGAGCGTCACACACTACGCCTCGACGCGACTCATTTGGGTTCTCTTGCTCGAGCCGATTGCCGTTTCATACGAGCTTCCCGGGGCTTCGATGCGCGGGCTAGGCTATTCGATGACGCCGACGATTATCACCGTTCTCGGGACGTGCGCTTTCCGTTTGCTCTGGATCTACACGGTTTGCCCCATCTATCCATCGTACGAAGCGCTCATGGTCGTTTACCCAATATCATGGGTTATCACCGGCGTTGCCACGATTATCGCCTATCGCATTGTGAGCAAAAAAGCCTACCGCATGTTGCCCGCCCCCGCCGAAGCCGCGCCCCCGTGCAAATGCTTGGCATAGTATCGCGGTTGGTTCAAAGCTCTTGTGGTATATGTGATTGGGTGGCGCCCTATCGCCGTTGGCGATACGGGCGCCGTTTGCCGGCTATTGCCCTGTGGGCAATACGCCGGCAGTGGTGGCGCTATTGGCATTGCCAATACGCGCCACTGGCGCGGCTATGTGCTCGGGCCGTTGGCCCTTGCGCGCATACGCCACGCTCAAGCCCGCCATGGGGCGGGCCGTTCTTCATGTCGTGCGCATGAGCGTTTTGATATCGGCTTCGGGCGTCGAGATGGGGGCAATTTTGAACTTTTTGACGAGGAAATTGAGGATATTGGGCGAAATGAACGCTGGAAGCGAAGGCCCGATGCGGATGTTTTCGATGCCGAGGTAGAGCAGTGTGAGCAAGACGCAGACGGCTTTTTGTTCGTACCACGAGAGCACGAGCGAGAGCGGTAGCTCGTTGACGGTGCATTGGAAAGCCTCGGCAAGCGCGAGTGCGACTTTGATGGCGCCAAAGGCATCGTTGCATTGCCCGAGATCGAGGAGGCGTGGAATGCCTCCGATCGAGTCGAAAGCGATGTCGTTGAAGCGGTATTTGCCGCATCCCAGAGTGAGGATGAGAGTGTCGGCGGGGAGTTGGCGAGCAAATTCTGTGTAGTAATTGCGACCAGTTCGTTGCCCGTCGCAGCCGCCGACGACGAAGAAATGGCGAATTGCGCCCGATTTGACGGCTTCGACGACTTTGTCGGCGACGCCGATAATGGCGTGATGTGCAAATCCGGTGACGGTTTTTGTGCCACCATTGATCCCTGGCGTCGTGTGTTCGGCGTCGTAACCGCCGAGTTCTAGGGCTTTTTGGATGACGGGCGAGAAGTCTTTGTCGTTTCCGATGTGCGTGAGCCCCGGATAAGAGACGACTTCGGTCGTAAATACGCGATCGATATAGCTCGGTTTGGGGGGCATGAGGCAATTCGTCGTGAATAAGATGGGGGCTGGGATGGCATCGAATTCGCGCTGTTGATTGTGCCACGCCGTTCCGAAGTTGCCTTTCAAATGCGCATATTTGCGCAATTCGGGGTATCCGTGAGCCGGGAGCATTTCGCCGTGTGTATAGACGTTGACGCCCGTCCCTTCGGTTTGTTCGAGGAGGCATTTGAGATCGTAGAGGTCGTGCCCTGTGATGACGATAAAAGGCCCTTTTTCGATGGTAAATGATACGGTTTGCGGGCTCGGATTGCCATAAGTCGTCGTATTGGCGCGATCGAGCAATTCCATGCAAATGAGGTTGTATTTGCCGACGTCGAGCACGAGCGGGATGAGGACGTCGTGCGACGATTCGCGCCCGAGACAGGCGAGTGATTTGGCGATAAAGGCGTCGAGATTTGGGTCGGTAAAGCCCAAGACCATGGCGTGATAGGCATAGGCCGCCATTCCGCGCAATCCGAACAATACGAGCGATTTGAGACTGCGCGTATCTTCGTCGGTTTGCCAAATCGTTTCGACGTCGAAATCGGCGGCTTCGCCGCCCAAACGCGCTGTTTCGGCCTTGACGCGATCGATGATAGCATGCATCGTCGATTCGTCGAAATTGACATTGGTGACGGTCGTAAATAGGGCTTCGAGCACGAGTCGAGCGACCTCGGCGACGGCTTCGGGGCAAGATTCGAGCGCTTGCGCGAGCCCGATGAGTGCCCCGGTCAATTCGTCTTGCAGCCGTGCGACGACGGCACTTTTTCCGCAAACCCCCGCTCTGCCTTTGCATCCGGTGCAACCCGCTGTTTGCTCGCATTGAAAACAAAACATTTTATTATCCATCTTCTTCTCCTATATAGATGTGTTGCTATCGAATTGGCACCCATGCGACAGATGTCGAATGCACCCCACACCGACGAGAGCGTGGCGATTGGGCGCCGTGTCGCGCAATCTTATGTGTTCATCGATTTGCGATCTGTTGTTCTAACAACATTTTGGAGAGAAAATGCTCGATGTACTCGCCAAGACGCCATTATTCCGAGGTATCGTACGCGACGATATTCGCGTCGTTCTCAAGTCGCTTTGTGCGCATGAAAAATCGTATCGCAAAGGCGAAATCATCGTGCAAGCAGGTGCGACGACACGGGAGTGCGGTGTCGTCGTGCGCGGAGCGGCAGTCATCGAACACGGCGATATTTGGGGTAACGTGTCGATTATGGGTGTGATCGAAGTCGGCGTCAATTTCGCGTTGCCCTATGCATGCCTAGGGAGCGAGCCATTGCCGTTTACCGTCGTGGCTCGCGAAGCGACGTCGGTCGTCTTTATCGATGTCTCGGCACTGATGACGACGCGCCAGTTGCCTTGTCATTTGCATTCCGTATTGATGCGCAATTTGCTAGAAATATGTGCGCGTCGTAACCTCCACCTCGTACAACGCACGATGCATACGGCGCCCAAGACGATTCGAGGGAGAATCGTGGCGTATTTGTCGGATGCCATGAGTGCCCAAAAATCGCGCACCCTCGAAATTCCCTATAATCGCCAGCAACTCGCTCAATATTTGGGCGTCGAACGGAGTGCGCTCTCGAACGAGTTGTCGAAGATGCAAAAAGAGGGAATCTTGCGATGCGAAAAAAATGTCTTTACGTGGATCGGCACAAGCCCAATGCCCGATTGAGCCCCAAAGAATGATAGGAGAATGGCCATGACGACCCATCAACGATTATTGCCGTTTGCAGAGATTCCCGAGAGTTTTAAGGGGTTAAAAGACGACGGCATCTATTACGTCGATAAAACGGGCTTTATCCCGTATCTGATTTCACAGCGGCGACGAATCTGCGTCTTTACGCGCCCACGTCGGTTTGGCAAGACGCTCATGTTGCGCATGCTACAGACGTTTTTCGAATATGCCCTCGACGACGAAGGGAATCCCATCGACAATCGCCATTATTTCGAAGGCCTCGAGGTCATGTCGGCGGGCGACGATGTGCTCAAGCACATGGGGCAATACCCCGTCATATCGCTGTCGTTCAAAGACGTGTGGGGGGGCACGTATGAGAAGGTCGTTGAGCAAATGCGTGGAGCCGTGTGCAATGCATGTATTCCACTCGAAGCCATGATCAAGAAGAGTGGTGCTCTGTGCCCCAATCAACTCGGCAAATTTCAGAGTTATCTCGATAGAACGGCGACAGAAGCCGAGTTGCGTCAATTCCTCAGCGTTATGATGGAATGGTTAAATAAGGTGACAAAGCGACAGACCGTCGTTCTCCTCGATGCATACGACGTGCCACTGCAGAAAGCAGTCATTCACGATATGAAGAATCCCGACAGTCCGATTTTCGACGACGTCCTCACCCTCATCGGTTGTTTTATTTCTGCCGGATTTAAGTCGAACGACAATTTGGCATTTGGCATCATTTCGGGTTGCATGCGCGTGGCAAAGGAATCGGTTTTTACAGGTATGAATAACCCTGGGGTGATTACCGTCACGAGTATTATCCCCGATGAATACTGGGGATTTACACAAAAAGAAGTCGAAAAGATGCTCGATTATTACAACTTGTCGAGCGAAATGGAAGGGCTCAAACATTGGTACGACGGATATTATTATAGCAATCGAGAAGTCTATAATCCGTGGAGTTTATTGAATGCCATTCGAGGTCTCGTCAACGGCGAAGGGCAGAGTGCGATTCAATCGTATTGGGCTCGCACGAGTAGCAACGATATCATCGACAATGTCATTACAAACGATCCCGACCAAAGAAATACGTTGGCTCGAATCATGGATGGCGATCCGATATGGGCTCCGCTCTATTGCGATTTATCGTATCGC